>JAUQZZ010000100.1 GCA_030586765.1 Candidatus Brocadiales bacterium
GTGTAAGGGAGATAGGGAGGAGCTATGCCGACGTAACACCAGTAGCGAGGGCAAGGGAAGGGCAGCGTCCAGAAGATATTAGCGCCTGGTCCCTTGATGCTAAGCTAGAGAACATCTTTGATGTATTGACCCACCCCAGACTGAGCTTTGAATATGCCTTTGGTTCAGGGGATGCAAACCGACGGCTGGTCACCACTACAATTAATGGTAACGCACCTCATACCCCGGACCGTAATTTTCTGTACTTTGGATACATTGATACAGGTTATGTGGTCTCTCCCAGACTTTCTAACCTTCAAATGTTGCGCCTCGGTCTTGCCCTATCCCCCCTGGAGTTTACCAAGAGATATAAGAAGAGCCTGGAATTAGGCGCCAACTACTATAACTTTCACAAACACAAAAAAGAGGGTGGAATCTCAGACTTCAGGGCAAATAGAAATCTGGGAAGTCTTGGGGAAGAGATAGACGTCTATGCAAACTGGAAGGTTGTATCTGATATATTTTTAAACCTTAACTACGGCAGGTTTTACCCCTCCAATTCTTACGGAGATAAAAGTGCAAGGGACTTCTTCCTTGTCAGCGTCAATTTCCAATTTTAGTCCGACCAGACGGTCTTTTAAGCCAGCTGTCTTCGTCTGCATGGTTGTGGCGCTAATTACGCTTTTCCCCAGCAACTCTACGGCCCAGACCCCCTTTCTGAGGGAACTTGAGGATAAGGCAATAACTACCTTTGAAGACGGCTGCAGGGGCATTGCCGCCTTTCTACGCCTGCCAGTAGCTACGGGCACCTTTGAACAGGTCTTAGAAGAGCTTAGAAAAAGGGAGATAGTCCGCAATAAGTGGGCTAAGGCTGATGAACCTCTAACCTGGGGAAGGATGTCGTATATGATATGCCGAGCCCTAGATATAAGAGGCGGCCTCGTCATGACAGCCACCCGCAGAACTACCGAGCGATATGCCCTCAGGGAATGTCTGGACCGCGGCCTTGTGCCACGGGAAGGAAACAAGGTGAGATACCTCTCGGGGGCTGACCTGATGGCTGTCTTATATCGAATGGAAGTCTATGTGAAGTCCCGATGAGCCCCCTATGGGTGCTCGCCTAGAGCGAGGGGGCTCATGATTCATCCCCTCTTAAAAGCCTTCATAATCGGTATCATAAGCTCCACCCTGGTTATCCCCTTTACCTTTACAAGGCTTTATAAGGCCCTGGAACTGCGTTTTTACGACCAGCGCCTGAAACTCAGACCCCAGCGCCCAGTAACAGATAAGGTCACCCTCATTGCCATAGATGACAATAGCATAAAGACCCTGGGGAGATGGCCCTGGACCAGGGACAAGCACGCCGCCTTGATAGATACCCTGTGCTCTTTAGGTGCAAAGACTATTATTATGGATATAGAATTTCTGGAGGAGAGCCCTCCTACCCTGGAAAAGGGCCTGGTGGAGGATAAACTTAGGGAAGTAAAAGAAAGGCTGAAGGATATATCCCAGGGGATACAATCCCTCCCCCAAAGAGCAACCTCTAAAGAGGGCGAGGCATCTCAGGAACTCTTTGATTACTACAGCACTGTCGTACTGGAGGAGGGCAAGGCCTTAGAGACCGATATAGAGAAAATAATTGTAGACCACGATGAGGCGTTAACTAGGGCTACAGCCCTTTCTAATCGCACCATCCTGGCCTTTCATCCTGTAGAGTCCCTCCATGGAGCCAATAGCCTCCTCCCCATTTATCCTGCCCTTAAGGAACTGCTTCTCCATGAGGAGGCTGTCAGCATAGAAGAACTGACCAAAAGACTCTTCCTGAAGGAAAGGCAGCAGAAGGACCTGGCTGAGGTCTTTACTCTAGTCAAGAAGCAGGTGGTACTGGAGACTCTCCTGGAAGGGTTAGAAAAGAACCCCCAGGCCACCCAGGAGGAGTTAATGCAGGCCATCCCTAAAGGTCTCGTAGAGGAAACCGCGCTCCAAGATGCCTACAGTAAAGCAAGGCTCATGCACCACGTGGGGAAAAAATTTGGCAAGGATATAAGAATCAGCAACGCCGGGAAAGAAAAGACCCCTTCCGTGCCCTTCCTTGAGACACCCATTTACCCACTGCTAGAGGCCTGCAAAGACCTAGGACACACGGCCATGGTCCCTGATTTTGAAGACGGCACCCTCAGAAAGATGCCCCTCTGGGTGAAAAGGGGAGACAAATACTACCTTCAACTGGCCTTACAGGCCGTATGTGATTACCTCGGTGTAAAAGATGGAGACTTGACCCTGTACCCAGGAAAGCTCCTTTCTATCGCTACGCCCTCAGGAGAGGAGATAGGTATCCCCATAAATCCCTACGGACAGGCCCTGGTAGACTTCACAGGACGGCCCGGGCCACTGGGCTGGAGAGAAACCTTCCCTATCCTCTCCTACACCCTCCCCATAGAACTCTGGCAGATAAGGAAGGACTCAAACACCCTGTGGGAGGCCCTGGATGGTAAATACCTGGGCGGAACCATAACAAGACTGAAGCAGGCCCTTTCCGCAGAAACCTCTCCTACAAAAAAAGAGGAACTGAAGAGACAAATTGAGGAAAAAAGCAGAGAGTTAGTAGATTTTATCCAACTCTCTATAAAGAAAAGCAGGGACCTGTTGGAAAAAGAGCCAGACGAGGGGAGAAAAGGACAACTCGCCCTGGCCCTCGAAGAGATGCAACAAGAGCTAAGCCTACTGAAGAGGTTAGAGACCTTGGAAAGGGAACTCTCCAGCCGGCTAAGAAAACAAGTCGAAGATAAGATATGCCTGGTGGGAGCTATATTCACCGGAGGCACAGACTTTAGTCCCACTCCCTACGACCCAGCCTGCCCCAATGTAATAACTCATTGCAACATCGTAGATATGATACTGAAAAGGCACTTCATAAACTACGACCGCAAGGCCCATAATATCCCAACAATAATCCTCCTGGGTCCTGTAATGGGCCTCATTACCTCAGCCCTGGGCCCCCTTGTAGGGGGCGGCGCCCTGGCAGGGGTCATGGGCATCTATCTTACCGCATCTTATCTCCTCCTGACTTACCTGGGAGTGTGGCTCCATGTGGCTGGGCCCCTCATAGCCATGGTAACTAGCTACACTGCGGTCACCGTTTATAGACAACTCACCGTGGAAAGGCAACGCAGGGAGATAAAAAACCTCTTCCAACACTACCTCCACCCCGAGGTGGTCAATGAATTAGTAAAAGACCCTACGAAGGTAAAACTGGGAGGAGTTCGAAAAGAGTTGACCATACAATTCTCAGACATCCAGGGCTTTACTTCCCTCTCCGAAAAAATGCAGCCTGGAGAGTTAGAGGCCTTCCTGAACACCTACTTAACAGCTATGACAGACGTGGTCTTGAAACATGGTGGTACAGTGGATAAGTATGAAGGGGATGCCATAATGGCCTTTTACGGTGCCCCTATAGACCAGCCTGACCATGCCCTCAGGGCCTGTAAGGCCGCCCTGGAAGCCAGTGAGACCCAGGAAGCCTTAAACCTCCAATTTAAAGGTAAAGGATGGCCCACCATCCGCACCCGCTTTGGAATAAATACAGGACCCGCTGTGGTGGGCAACATGGGTACTAATACCCGCTTCGACTACACTGCCATAGGTGACAGCGTCAACCTGGCCTCCCGTCTAGAATCTGCCAATAAAATCTTCGGCACCACCATCCTCTTGGGACAGGAGACCTATGAATATACAAAAAAAGATATCTTCGCCATATACCTGGGCCTTGTTCAGGTGAAGGGAAAGGCACAATCAGTAAAGGTCTACACCTTGGTATCCCTGGCAGGGGACGCTCCCCCCCAGGATCAAGAATTGGACCGACTCCTTTCTACCGCCACCTCCCTATATTATGAAAGGAAATGGAAAGAGGCCCTGGAATACTTCTCCAGGGTGCTCACTTTGAGGCCAGGTTTTAGTGCCGCAGAAATCTACTCTATAAAGTGCAGGACTTACGTTGACATCCCTCCAGGTCCAGACTGGACAGGCGCCCTGGTCTTGGAGGAAAAATAGATTAATACTGCCTGTCTAGGGGAAATTACCTATGTCCATATATTTGGTGGCTTGCGCTCTCTGCCACCCTTAAAGTGGGGCTACAAGGCAAAAATTCTCTTGACTTCTTTCTCATAAAAACTACAATTTTTGTGCCATGAAGGGACTAGAAGGCCTCTTATCTCTTCGGTTTATCACAGTCTTAGGGCTACTACTGTTATCTCCACTCCTCTTCTCCCCCAGCTCCGTCTTCAGTCAGGCCGTGGTCCTTGAGGCCCTTATCAAAGGGGTTACAGGAGATGTAGAGGTACGCTTTCCTGACAAGATGGACTGGGAGCCTGCCAAGGCAGGAATGAAGCTCCCAGAGGGGACGGACATAAGAACCGGCCCCTTCTCCAGCGCAGACCTGGCCTTTGAGGACAGCACTGCTGTCCTGGAATCCTTCTCCAGGCTCACTCTAAATAAGCATTTCAGGACCCAGACGGCCATAGTAACCCGCCTGAACCTAAAGGTAGGAAACGTTATCTCCAATGTAAAAGGGAAAGACCCCTCCCTGGTGGACGATTATAAGGTCTCCACCCCCACCCTGGTGTGCTCTGTTAGGGGAACAGAAATCAAGTCTGTAAGGGCAGGTGCCTTATATGGAGATAAGGTGGAGATGGGTAGGGAGGGTAGGACAGCGGCCACTGACCCCCTGGGGCGCGAGATAATAGTTGCACCCAAGGAGGTCACTGATAGTGACCTGACCCCAAGCGCAGTTATCGTTAAGAAAGAGGCTGTGGTAATAGACCCGCCTGCTGGTTCTACAGATAAAGAGCTAGAGGTTGCTGCTAAGGTAAGCGTCACAAAGGCCAATGCCCAGAGTGCAGACCTGGGCATTAGTAAAGACCCCCTGGGCGAGGTCAAGGCTAGAAAAGAGGAGGCTCCTACCAGTCCCACCCTGGCCTCCTCAGCAAAGACGTCCCTGGGCCTTACAACAGCAGAACCTGCCCCTACAACCAGCACTACTTCTTCCACTACTTGATGATAATAATGGTCTTCGGCCCGTTGGGCCGAAAATACACGGGGAAGTACCTGGCCCTTTTCTAACCTGCAACCCATCCATCCACATCAATCTATAGTGTAACCCTCGCCTACTGTTGTCATTCCGAGCGGTAGACAACAAAGTTTTTACTTCGTTGAAATCATCAACGACCATAAAGGTCGTTGTCTACCAACTTGTCATTCTGAGTCCGCCTTAGGCGGACGAAGAATCTCATGTCTTTATCACCTCTGCCTTGATAGGTCTATTCCCTCTTCCCCCTCCCTTGATGGGAGGGGTCAGGCCCTGCACCACAAGGGTGCAGGACAAAGCCCTGTACCTTATCGGTACAGGGGGAGGGTGAAATAGACTTTTCACCCTCTCCTCCCCTGAACCTAGTATGGTTCAGGGCCTACCCTCCCCCCATCCCGCCTGAGGCGGGTCTGTGGGCAGCTCCAGGGTCGCCCCAAGCGACAAGGGGGAGGAATTGACTGTCAGCCTTTCAATCCTCTAACCATTTCTTTATATCACTGATAGTGGCTGAAATAGTTTTGAGAGTTTCGGGGTCCTTACATAATCTTAAAGACTCCTGGAGGTGTACTAGGGCCTTCTTAGGGTCCTTTTTTTGATTTAGCCAGATTAACCCCAGTGTTCTATGGGCCTCCTCATAGGCGGGGTCGAGCTCCAGGGCCTTCTCTAAGGATGTAATGGCCTTGTCTGATAAACCCTTTTGTGAATGAAGGTAACCTAAGGCGTAGTGGCCTTTGGCATGGAAGGGGTTAAGGGTTAGAGCGGCGAGGAACTTCTTTTCTGCCTCCTCCAGGTCTCCCCTCTTAAGATGGTATAAACCTATATTATAATGGGCATCGGGGTTTTCAGGCTGGGTCTCCAGGGCCTTTTTAAAATTGACCATTGCCTCCTCATCCCTACCCCCTTCCAGACAAATAACCCCCAGATTGTTCCAGGCCCTGCTATAGCTCCTCTCTTTCCGTACCTTCTCTTCAGGTCTTGATGCCCCATCCCTTACACACCAGAGGTACTCCTTTACTGCCTTCTCCAGTAGGCCCTTGGCCTGGTAGGCCACACCCAGGTTATAGTGGGCCCTTGCCTTCATAGGAGACTTCTTTACTGTATCCTCCCAGAAGGTAATCTCATCCTTCCAGACCTTGTTGTGCTCATAGGCGCCCACAGAGTAGCACAAAAGGATTGTGCTAAAGACCAATACCTCTGCCCTTAAGGCACCTCTTGTACCCAATCCCCCTTTACTCCATAGATACCCAATGGCCCTGTGGATGCAAATTCCCCATACCAGACAAAAGCCTATACTGGGGAGGTAGAGACGATACACTACCATAATCTCCTGGAGGGTGATAACAGTACTGGTGGGAGAGAGGGTTATAAAAAACCACAACACCCCAAAGGCCAGAAGCTTTCCCTCCTTAGATAGCCCCCTCTTAAACAGTAAAATAATAGAAGTACCTAGCAATAGGGTTATCACTCCTAGAGAAAACAATGTGTACCCTTCCCATAGGCCCCTTGACACGGGAAAGTCCACATCCGCATTCAGCCACCTGGGCAGGGGCAGCACCAGGAGCTGGATATACTCCACGATGACACTGGCCTGGGTGAGGAGATACTCCCCCTTGCCCCACCTCCAGTTAGGCTCGAAGGTCCAGCCCCATGCCGTCATCACCCCCAGATAGAAGCTCAGCCCTGCCAGGGCTACGTGGGGGAGGAGGAGCTTTAGTCCCCTTGAGAGAGACGGCCATCTCCAGTCCTCAGCAACAAAGACCAGGTAGTACAAAAAGAACATAACCGGTGCTGTATATACCTCCTCCCTACACCACAGGCCACAGAGGAGGCTCAGGAGGCTCCCCAAGTAGGGATAGGCCCTTAACCTTTTCCCTGAGACCGCCCTTATAAAGAGGATTAAGGACAGGAGGTAAAAGAGGGTGGCCATCTCTCCATGCCTCTGGGTTATATAAGTAACTCCGTGGGTCTGAACGGGATTTGCCACAAAAAACAGGGCAGCAAAGAGGGGCAGGAGGTTCCCAATGGATGCATCTCTTTCCCAGGGCCCTGCGTAATTTCTACCTGAAAGAGGCGGCCCGCCCTCCCCTTTGCTCAGGAGCAGGCGCCCCATAAAGAAGTACACCAGGATGCCGTTAAGGAGGTGCAG
>JAUQZZ010000101.1 GCA_030586765.1 Candidatus Brocadiales bacterium
CCAGCCATTTACTCTTTTGAAAGATATGTTATATAAAGAGGTGTAGGGTCAGCAGTCAGCAATCAGTAGTCAGCAAGTTGAAAATCCGCCTCGGGCGAGATTACTGATAGCTGACTGCTGATAAAGGAGGCATCCCATGTTAGAGGACATCCTGAGACAGGTAAGAACCATACTGCAGGACCGACTCCCAGCGAAACTGGACCAGATAGAGCTGGAGAGGGCAGACGGGGTAACTCTAGATGACATCCGATCCTTCTTCCTCCAGGGGGAGTATAGAGGTAGTCGCTACAACTACCCTAATGTCGCCATCATGGGAGGGTCCACCACCGGTACTAATGCCTCCCTTCCTCCCTCCCCCAGGAGGGAGCTGAGGCACAGGATTTCTATCTGGGTTACTGATAGAGTGGTAGCCCCTGATAGTGAACTCCCGCTGAGCAGGCTCTGGCGCTATGTGGAGGCAATAGAGAGGATACTAACCAGTGACCTGAGTCTTGGAGGAAAGGCCACGGGTTTGGAGGTCACCAAACACGAGTACTATCCACATCATAAGGAAAAAGAAGAATTCGTAAGGAAGGCCGTCCTGGATGTGGAAGTCCTAGAGAGGATTTCTTCGAGCAATTACTAAGAGAGAGTTCTGAAAAAGTCACGGCACCGCAACGTGTCATTCTGAGCGAAGCGAAGAATCTAGCCTTTTAAGAGATTCTTCGGTCGCTCCGCTCCCTCAGAATGACAAGCGAGCGGACTTTTGCAGAGGTCTCGTAAAATATAAATTGGAAAATTTGCAATTTCCAATTTACAATGCAATTCTTCCCTACCCCCTACTCCCTACTCCCTACCCCCTGACTTCACGACGGTTATAATTTTTCCAGGAGTTTGGCTTTCCAGTTGTCGTAATCCCCTTCGGTAATTAACGCCTCGTCTTTTAGTCCTCTTAATTCCTTGAGCATATCGGGCACACTCTTACCCTGCGGGGGTTCTTCCTGGAGCAGGTCAAGCTTCTTTTTTTCGTAGTCTTTCTGGGAGATTAGTCCTTCATTCAAGAGTGTCTTTAGCTCCCGCAACTTCTGTCCCAGGGTCTTTCCAGAAGGAGACGTCTCTTTTTTGGTTTTGGGCAATTCGGCAGGGGCAGACTGCTCTGACACAGCCCCCCCTTGTTCACCTTTCCCCGTGGAGGGCAACCCCGCCCTCTCCTCTAACCTGCGCAACCTATCTTCAATAAGACTGCTAGGAGTAATCTTCTCCTCTACAGCAGTAATGACAGGTTCAAAGGCCTTATCTTCTACGTCCATGACCAGCCAATTCTTGTGTCCCTCTTTCAGGTTTTGACCACCAACGGGGACCAGTTCCCATGAGCCATGGCCTGTAATGGAGGTGGGGTCCTGAGCAGGTGGGGCCGTCTTCCACCCCTTGAAGCTGGGGGCCTCTTCCTTAGTAACATGCACCTGACTAAAGACTACGTTTAGTTCCCTTCCCAACATGAAAAGGCAGAAAGTGGTATCCTGGTCCCGTAAGAGGGTTTTTTCTGAGGTGGTGGAGGCAAAGACCTCCTTCTGGGGGTCTGCCTTGGAGAGGGACTCTACTATGCGGGGGGCGAGCTCGTTTAACTCCCTGTCCAGAAATATCCTCTTACTGCTCTTACTCTTCAGTGTCCCCTTTTCCCTGAAGCGTAAAGAGGCGAGGATGGTACGCAACCTGTCCTCTGTAATAAAATAGGGGTGGCTAAAGGCAACCTCGCCCCGTGATTTACTTACATCCCTGAGCTCAACGGAGACGTCGGCCCCTTTATGTCTTGGACGGCCTGAGACAGGATTGTTAGAGAGGCAGGGGGAGAAGACTACGAGCAAAGGCAACAGGTAACAAATAAGAACCTTCCTCCTGTAGCCTGTAGCCTGTAACCTGTTACCTATATCCTTACTTAACACCGTCTACTACTTTTTTTTCTTTGTGGCCCTCTTCTGACCAGCCTTTCTGGCCTTGATGTAGAGGGCCTCCATGTACGCCCTGGTCTTTTCCAGACCAAAACGTTTGGCCTTGAAGCGGACGGCCTCCAGGCTTCTGCCCAGTCTTTTGGCCAAGAGCTTTGTATCAGTCTTAGGATATTCCTTCTTTAAGGTACTGAGTTCTTCCTTTGTCCACTGTCTGAGTCTACCCGTCTTAGAAATCTTGGCCATAGCAGTTCCCCTATGTCTATCTAATGGGTGTATATATTGAGGCCTCTACAAAATAACAAATGAGACGTTCATCATATCTTCGCCAAGGATAAATTCTCCCAGGGTAGACTAAGGCACCCTATAGGCTGGATGCCCTGTAACGTCTAACTAACCAACACTTAGCACACACCACTACTGTTGTCAAGAGAAAACACCTCGTTTATTGTGATGGTTAATCCGCCTAAGGCGAATAAGGGGGAGTTCCCTATTTAGGGGCTAGGGGGCAGGGGTTCGGGAAAAAATAAAGAATACAGTAGTCAGAATTCAGAATACTAATTACTGAAGACTTTAGACTTTCCTTTTAGTCTATAGTCCATCACCTACTACTGAATTCTGACTTCTGAATTCTTAATTCTTGCCATCAGCCCCTAATCCCTGGCTTAGGGGGTGGGAAGGGTAACAAGGGGGGTTAACTTATTGTAGTGGCTTCCTTGCCTTCATTATATACAACGTATCTGAGTCTAACAGTTCTACTGGTGTGAAATTGCTCTCAAGGAAGAACTGCTCCATCTCTTTAACCCCAGGCGAGGTATCGTTAGCTATTGCCCCGCCAATCTCTTTGAGCAACACAGTTTCTTCCTTACTGCCGAGGAGGTTGCATATCACTACTACACCGGATGGTTTTAGCACACGGAAGAATTCCCTGAGTACACCTATCTTGTCGTCAATGATTGAAAACGTGCGGAAGCAGATTATCCTGTCCATACTTTCGGACGGTAGTGGAATCTCTATTATATCTCCCTTCAGGAATGAGACATCCCCGTCGTAGTGCTTCTGTCTAGCTATACGGAGCATCTCCTGGGAGATATCCAGTCCGTATACACGTCCGCCCCTACCCACCTCTTTTAGCAGGAACGGTATGAGGGTGCCGGTGCCACAACCCGCATCCAGGACGGTCTCTCCTTCCCGCAGTTCAAATAACGGGATTGCCTTAATCATCCTATCCATTTCATCCGTGTCACCCTGTATCGCCTCCTCCCAATCCCTTGCCCATGAATCCCAGAACGCCTCTTTGTCCCCCTCCTTGACATAAAGTTTGATGCTAAGCAAGGTAAGGACTACCAGTAACGAGAATACAATTGCTAATCTGCCCATCTCTCTTCTCCACAAGAAAAGGAGTCTCACTCCGTAAGACAAAGGATACCACCTCTCAAGGTCATTGGGCAAGGGGGTTCAATCCGTCTCGTTGGGTTGTAGGCGCAACCGTTTCGGCTGAGCCATTTCCGCCTAAGGCGGAGAAGAGAAAGGGATGGACAGACTTTATGGAGTCCAGCGACTGTGTCGCTGGAATAAAGTCCATTGACACAGTCAATGGACTCCATAAAGGAAGCACATGCCCCAGATTTTATTCCTCATAGATGACTGCGTACTGCCCCTTAGAATCAGTAACTATATGGAACTCATGCGGCTGTTCCACGTTCAGAAAATTCACTACCTGGTCACAGGTACTGAACCCCTGGGAGATTTGCCACTTTGGTTTATGGGCCCTGGCCTCCCTTACACAGAGGCCATAACCCACCAAGGCAAAAACACAGATAGCAAACAGTACGCCAAGAAACCTGGGCCTTCTCTGTAATAAAACCATCTCCTTTTCTCCTTTCACTCCATATAAGAAAGAGCCTGAGTTTGTCGTCAGAGACGGGGGCAAACCGCCTGGTATCGTAAAAGCCAAAATTGATGACAGGATTGCTTTTAGGGCCTCTTTTTTGCTTTCATTATATACAAATCTCTGGAGTCTAAGAGTTCTACTGGTGTGAAATTACTTTCAAGAAAAAGCCACTCCATCTCTTCGGCTCCTGGCGAAATATCACCAGCCACTGCCCCACCAATCTTCTCGTGCATCGCATTTAGTTCTTCACTACCCAGGAGATTGCAAATTATCAAAACTCCTCCTGGTCTTAGCACCCGGAAGAATTCCTTAAGTGCGTCCATCTTGTTGTTTATGTGCGGGAACGTGCAAAAGCAGATTATTCTATCCAGACTCTCCGATGGAAGGGGCATTTGAGTTATATCGGATTTTGCAAATGAAACGTTCCCACTATACTCCTTCTGTCTGGCTATCTCCAACATTTTCTGTGAAAAGTCCAAACAATATACGTGGCCCCTATCCCCAACTGCCTTTAAAAGGAATGGTATGATTCGGCCCGTACCACAGCCGGCATCAAGGACAACTTCTCCCTCCTGAAGTCCGAACAATGGCACAATTTTTTCTATCTTGCCCAACTCTTCCTTACTGCAAGACGTTCCTTCCCACTGCTCTGCCATACTGTCAAAGAACATCTCCTTCTCTTCCTTTGCATCTACTGCACAGGCATTAGTTATCAATAACCAAAGAAGAGAAAGGACTATGAGTCTTTTCATCTCTCTAATATTTTGAATCTAAAAGGGATTATTAGCTTTGAATCCACAGACCTCCCAAGTACCCTTTCGGGAATTAACCTGCATTCCCTCAGAAAATCCAGCACAGATTGTTCCATTGGTGTACATCCGGACAATTCTACCACTTTTATTCCCCCATTCTCCCCAGAAGCCAGTAGTACGACCTCCACTACTACCCTACCTTCATGCCCCTTCCGAAGGCACTCTTTGGGATACTCAGGACGTCCTATACCTTCCACCCTGGCAGTAACGTTCTCCTCCAACGTATCTTCGCCTGCCCCGTCTGGTAAGACGACACTCGCCGGAATAGAACACTGCAAAAGAATAGACAAACAGAGCCATAAGGCATTGTATTTCATCTTCGGCCACTACCAGGAAAAGGTAAGTCCCCCATAGAAATTAGTCTCTGGCATGGGGAAGCTCTTTTCTAGCTCATAGTTTTTGTTGGTAAGGTTCTCTACATTAGCAAATGCCTCCATAAATTTTGTTACCTTCTGCTTTAACTTCACGTTGACAAGGAAATAGTCTGGCAAGCGGTCTCTGTGGTTTATAGACCCAAAGAGTCTGTGGACGTATTCAGTGTTTACTCCTACTCCGAAGCCTTTGTAATCGTAGTGGAGACCAGTACCTATCTTGTGTTCAGGGCTGGCCAGGGTATTGTCGTCAGGGTCTAGAAAGGAATAATTGGTCCAAAAATTTAACCCCTTAAGAGGTTGAGTGTTGACATCCACCTCAAATCCACGATGGGTTGCATCGCCAGCGTTGAAAATCCTTGCGGTGGGTGGCCTGCCGGTAGTAGTTATTAAGTTGTTAACCTCTGTAATGAAGAACGTAAAGTTACAATCTATGTGTTTCTTCGGTGAATAATCAAGCCCCACTTCGTAGTTAGTAGAGGTCTCAGGTCTAAGCCCCGTACTTCTTGCAGGAAATGGGAAGAATAATTCGGACACCGTTGGGCTTCGGTAGCCCGTTGCTACAGAGCCACGCATTTTAAGCTGTGGTAACACCTTGTAAGAAATTCCACCCTGAGGTAGTAGCCTTCTACCAAACCTATTGTTGCTCAGAACCCTGGCCCCTGCACTAAGTTTCAACCGCTCCCACAAGGTTTGCTCGTCTATAATAAAGCCCGCCTCCTCCAGTATGAAATGGTCGCCGTAATCGGCTTTTATCTTCCTGTTTCTCGCATTTCCACCGAAATTTTTAATATCAATACCGGCTGTAATGGTATTCCCTTTTGTTAAGGCAAAGCTCTGGGAGAGAAACGTCCCCATGATTTGGTCTTGTGAACGGAAGCCGTCAAATATCAAGTGCTCTCCATCGCTTCCGTAGAGTTTGAGAATACCGTTTGTCCTGCCGAAATTATTTTCTAAGTCTAGAGATGCACCAACTCGGGCTAGAACCCTAGCCCAATTATCTATCAAAGGCCGAGTAGTCGGGCCTGGGTTCAGGAACCTGGAAGAGATGGCCTGGGTGTCAAAAGTAAGCCGAAAATTACTGTTTAAATCGTAGCCCAAACGGAGGCTCTCATTATAGGCATAAAAGTCTGAATCTCTGCGGTCCCCATCGGTCTCTCTATACCTGCCTGTAAGGTAATAGTCAAACTTCCCCTGTTTCCCTCCGTGTTGGAACATGTAGTCCTGGGTGTTGAAGCTTCCGCCTGCCGCCGTAAATTTGCTTTCAAAACCCTCTGTGGTACGCCTCTTTGTAGTTATATTAACCACACCGCCCATAGCTGCATCTCCATAAAGCGTTGAGGAGGAACCACGTATAACCTCTATCTCCTCAACGTTGTCAAGCGTGTAGGAGTCTGGAATCGGATGCCCGAACAGCCCCGTAAAATCAGGTCGCCCATTTACGTTTACGAGGACTTGCCGATTCGGTACGCCGCCGATTCCCCTTATGCTCAATTGACCCGAACCCCCACTGCCAATGCCAAAACCCATTACTCCCTTTTCCCTAACGAACGCCCCGGGCGTTTTCTCCCTTATAATCTCCATCACTGTGTTAGCCGTTGAGTGTTCAATATCCTCTTTGCCAATGATTGTAATACTCTGCTCCATGTCTGGTAATTTCTTCTTTTGCGTTCCAAGCACCAAGATTTCCTCGGCCTCTCCGGACTCCTCCCCTTTTTTGACTGCCGGCTCCTCGGCCTTCTCTATCTTCCCTTTTTCTGTCTCTGTGGTCTGGGCATATACCTGGACAAGGGTAATATTGCTCAAAAATAATATCACGAAAATTATAATAGTGCTACTAATTAGCAAAAATTTTTTATGCCAGTCCTTTGCCAGTAGTAGCCGTCGCCGTCGTGATAGAATCATTTCCTCTTCTCCTTTCTATCTATTGAATGCGTTTCTGAATGCGTTTTTGAACGCCTTCCCGAACCCATGCACAAAGGCTGCATGGAAGGTAACATCGTCTGCCTCTTTTGTCAGCCCGGCCCCGATGCCCAGCTTCAGGACGGTTTCTCCTTTCATGTGCATGTACACCCCAGGGACAGCCTCTATCCTGGGGTCTGTGCCAAGGTCAAAGTTCCCCTGAAACTCTAGTCCTGTTTCCATCCAGCGCCTCCAGGGAAATATTGCCGGCCCTTTGGC
>JAUQZZ010000102.1 GCA_030586765.1 Candidatus Brocadiales bacterium
GTTACCTTCCTTTTCCCCCTAGAGGCCCTCTTCAAGGCAGTAGGGAGGTCTATTATATCGTTCTTAAGGAGGAACATGGCTACCTCAGGTCTCATACTCCCCAGTTTTGCCACATAGAGGGCGGTCTCGCAACCTACCGCACCCCCTCCTATTATAGCAACCTCCTTCCCCACGGGAACCTTCCCCTCCAGCACCTCACTGGCCAATACCACATTCCTACCTTTTACCCCTGGGATGGGCGGGACTATTGGTGTCGCCCCAGTAGATAAGACTACTACCTGAGGGCTTTCCTTCTGTATTACCTCCCTATCTGCCTCTACACCCAGGACTACCCGCACTTTTAGTTTTTCTATCTGTCTCTCCAGATAGTTTATTACATTTATGAACTCCCCCCTACCAGGGGGTATGTAGGCGTAGCGGAGTTGTCCTCCCAGGGAGAGGTCTTTTTCATAAAGGGTAACATGGTGTCCCCTGGAGGCAGCGACCCTTGCCGCCTCTAATCCCCCCGGGCCTCCCCCGATGACAAGGACTTTTTTCTTCTTAGGAGCCGTTTCTATGGTGTATTCCCTTTCCTTCCCTACCCTTGGGTTATACAGGCAGGTGATAGGGCGCATATTAAGGAGTTCGTCGAAGCAGCCCTGGTTGCAGGCGATGCAGGTCCTTATGTCCTCTAGTCTGCCTTCCTGATACTTCTTAGGTAGTTCGGGGTCTGCAATCAGGGGCCTTCCTATAGCTACAAGGTCCGCCTGACCATCACGGAGGAGTTCTTCAGCCAGTCTCAGGTCGTTTATCCTTACTGAGGCGATGACTGGTACATCTACGTTCTCTTTTATAGCAGAGGCCAGGAAGGTGTAGGCCATCCTGGGGATGACCATAACCATTATGGGTATCCTACTTTCGTGCCAGCCTGGGGAGATGTGAAAGGCGTCAACGCCCACCTTGGCTAGTGCCTGGGCAATCTTTATGTTTTCGGCTATCTTGTTACCCCCCTTCATCAACTCGTCTCCTGAAAGTCTGAAGATGATGGGGAAGTCCTTTCCCAGGGTCTCTTTTACTGTCTCTATGATTTCTCTGGCAAAGCGCAGCCTGCCTTCCAGGTTGCCACCGTACTCATCCTGTCTTTTATTGGTTATGGGTGAGAGGAACTGGTTAATCAGGTAGCCCATGCCTCCGTGGATCTCCACGGTATCAAAACCTGCCTCCTCTGCCCTCTTTGTGGCCTTTACGTAGCTCTGGATAACCTCTTTTATTTCTGAGGGGCTTAGGGCCTTGGGTGCCTCTCTGGCCAGGCGTGTGGGAACGCTAGAGGCGGAGACAGGCTGCATCTTTGAGAAGAGTCTAGAGGCATAGCGTCCACCGTGAAGTATCTGGGCAGCTGTTTTTGCCCCATGTTGATGCATTGTTTGATTAAATCGTCGCAGGGCAGGGATGTAACGGTCATCATCTAGTCCCAGGATGCTCTTCCAGACCTTGCCACTTTGTTCAGGATAGCAGCCTCCCAGGACTATCAGGCCTACTCCTCCCCTGGCCCGTTCTGCGTAGAAATCGATGTAGCGGTCGTTGACAAAGCCGTCGGTGGAGAAGCCCAGGTCCATAGCCGTCATCACCAGGCGATTCTTTAATTCTAAGGTGCCTATGTTTATCTTATCAAAGAGACTTATCATACCTTATTAACCTTCACAAACTAATGCAGCAGGGCAAAAGGCCCTGCTGTGTCTTTTTACCTTTCGGCCTTCCGCAAGGGAATCACCAACTCTTCTTCTCCAGAAGGAGACAAGAGCAGTTTCCTGTGTAATCCAGGGAATTAACCATTGCGTTCTTTACATTCTTTTCGATTTTCTCCTGCGAGACAAGATTAAGTTCGCACTCGGGGTCTGGTTTTTGATAGTTGGTGTGAGGAGGAATAGTGGAATTATGCATGGCTAGCACACAAGAAGTCATTTGCATGGCTCCTGAGGCACCGTAGCATTCGCCACTCTGGGATTTTATAGAGCTGACCATTACCTCCTTTGAGCGTTCCCCCAGGAAGGCATTAATAGCCCTAGCCTCTACAAGGTCTACTAGCTTACTGGAATTCCCATTGGCACAAATGAGTTCAAGGGATTCTTTTTCCAGACCTGCATCCTCGAGGGTTAGAGCCATGGCCTTTGCTGCCTTTTTTACCCTTTCTTCGATACTGTATCTACGGCTACCCATGTAAGAGGTGCCATACCCTGTTATCTCGGCGTATATCTTGGCCCCTCTCAGACGGGCAGATTCTAGCTCTTCCAGAATAAAGACATAACTACCTTCGCTAAGGATAAACCCGTTTCTTTTTCTGTCAAAGGGGGTGCTTATTTCGGGTTCTGAGTCCTGGGACCCTGCCAGAAGTCGTTGCATCAGGAAAATGAGGTAGCTGTCCAGTGAAATCTGTTCTACCCCTCCAGAAATGAGTAAGGTCTCACGTCCACTTTTTATGAGATTAAAGGCGTTACCTAGAGCGTCGGTACTGGAGGTAAACCCCGAAGAAACGGTCCTGGATGGCCCCTTGAGCTTAAAGAATACTGAGGCAAAATTTATAGAGGAATTTAGGGCCACATCGTAGCTATCCATAGGCAGGAGCTTCTCTGGACCGTACCGGAGGATATCATAGGTGTAATCTGTTGTTTGTGAATAATTGCCCAGGGCAGAACCCACAACTATGCCTGCATGCTGGGGGAGATTATTATTTCCATTGAGGCCTGCATCCTCAAGGGCTAGTTTGGTGGCGCAGGCGAGGAACTTTGTGCCTTTTGTAAGGTATTTTAGCCCCTTATCGCCTAGATAATCAGCAGGCCTAAGACCACTTACCTCTCCTGCTTTCTTACAAGGGTAGTTGGATACGTCCAAGGAGGTTATAGGGCTAAGGCCAGATTTGCCCTGGATGAGATTATTCCAGAACTCTTGGTGCCCAAGCCCCAGGGGGGAAATTACACCAATGCCAGTTATTACAACCCTTTTCTTCATACCCTGCCGAAGATGATGCTGGCATTATTGCCACCGAAGGCGAAGGAATTATTCAAGGCAAAGTCTACCTCAAGTTCCCTGGCCTGATTAGGCACACAGTCTATATCGCATTCTGGGTCTTTTGTCTCGTAGTTTATCGTGGGTGGGATAGCGCCTTTCTTAATAACCAGGCAGCAGACTACTGATTCGATAGCGCTGGCGGCCCCCATGGTGTGACCAATCATAGACTTTACGGAGCTACAGGGTATATCTTGTGCCTTATCTTGAAAGACGGTCTTGAGGGCCAGGGTCTCCATCTTGTCGTTAAGGGGGGTACCTGTACCGTGGGCACTTATGTAGTCTATATCTCTGTAAGAAAGTTCAGAGGAATCTAGGGCCAAGGTCATAGCCCTAATGGCTCCCTCTCCCTGGGGATGTGGTGCCGTCATGTGGTACCCGTCACTGCTCAGACCGTAGCCCTTCATCTCCGCGTAGATGTTCGCCCCGCGCCTCTTGGCGGACTCCAGGGTTTCCAGTATCAGTACGCCAGCTCCAGCCCCGACTACCAGACCCTGTCGATTCTTGTCGAAGGGCTGACATCTTTCTGGTGCCAGGGCCTTTAGATTGTGAAAATGGGTGAACTCTGTCTGAGGGACTACGTCACTACCGCCTACCACCATAATATCTACCTTGCCTTCTTGAAGGATGTCAAAGGCCCAGCACAGGGCATGATTACCAGAAGAACAGGCATTAATGAGTATTATATTTGGACCTTCTATCCCAAACTGCTCAGCCAGTTGGGTAGACAGGGTCATGGGGGGATAACTGAGGACTACATCCATACTGAATCCATCAGACTTTCTTTGGGGATGATCCCTTAGTTCACTCTCGAAGATGGTAAGTTCCCCAGCCAGTGTGCCTACAGATATACCAATCCTCTCGGGGTCTAGGTCTTTGTAACCGATGAGTCCACTGTCCCCTAGGGCCTCTTTTGTACTGGCATAAAGGCACTCATAAACAGTGTACCTGTTCTTTCCCGCAGGGTGACAGTTGGAATTCAGCTTCTTCACCTCACAGGCCCGATGGACCTTGTACATTGAGGTATCGAAGGAGGTAATCTCCCCTGTCCCGTCTTTACCTCTAAGGAGAGCATCCCAAGATTCCCTGACGTTGGCACCTACAGAGGTGACTAATCCCAGACCTGTTACTACTACTCTACGCATGGACAAGGTAACCCTATATTTTTGTTGCTATTAGGCTGGATGACTCGTCAAATCTCTCCTTCTTTCCTATTCGCTCTAGGGCTACATCATATACCCCGGAGGACTGTAGATTCTTTAGATTATCCAGCATGTGCTTAAAGACGTGCCGCCAGTCCCAATTGACCTTTAAGGCAAACATGGCGGAATTCATGTTGTCCAGTACGCTCCTGGAATTCTGAAACCTCTTTCTAATAACCTCTGTAGAATACAACCTCTCGTAGAGAGCTTCCATTCCCTCTACGAGCTCTTGGAGGGAGAGTCTGTTGAGGATGTATACCAAGTGGTGAGAGGTGTAATAGACCCAGTCTTCTGGGAAGTTATTACGGAAGAGTCTATTCTCTGTATCTAACCTCTTATAGAGAGGGGTATTAATGAAGGGGCAAAGGATACCGCAGGTCATTATATCGAGATTGGAGTCCAGGATGAAATCTGCTACGTCATCAAAGGTCTCTCTGGTGTCGGTATCGTTGCCAAAGATGAAGGTGCCCCAAACGGCTATGCCGTGTTTTCGGATGTTTTTGATGGCCTCGTAGTATCTGTCTATGGTTATCCTTAGATTAACGTGTTTATTCATGGATTCCAGGGCATCCTTACTGAGGGACTCAATCCCTATCAGCACCCCCACGCAGCCACTCCTGACCATGTAGTCCAGGGTCTCGTCGTCTTTATATATGTTCAAGGAGGTAAAGCCGAACCAGTTCTGATATATGCCCCTATCCACCATGCCCTTAAAGAGACTCTTGACCCTTTCGTTAGACTTCTTGCTGTGGCCGTAGAAGTTTTCATCCGTAAGGACAAGACCTCGGTACTGGCCCTTTATAGTCTCCAACTCATCCAATACATCCTCGATGGGCCTTTCCCGATACTTCCTACCCTGAAACTGAGGAACAGAACAGAACTCACAACTAAAGGGGCATCCAGCCGTGGTTGTTATTCCAGAATAACGATATTTATATTTTCCCTTCATGAACCCCCTGTCGGGGTAGACAATCTTGAGGTTTTCCAAGGGGGTTAGTCCACCGTCGTAGAACTTTTGGAGGCGACCTTGCTCAAAGTCAGAGATGAGCTTATCCCAAACAGATATAGCCTCCCTTATCACCACGGCATCCACGTGTTTTGCTACCTCATGAGGGTATATAGTAGCATGGACTCCCCCCATCACTACAGGAATGCCCTTCTTTCTGCAAGCGTCGGCTATAAGATAGGCCCTGGGAGCTTGATAGCTTACAGAGGTTATACCCACCAAATCCGCCCCCGAGAATGTCAGCTCGTTATTACCGTCTACGGCCAGCTCGGTAGTTTCATCTATTATGTCTACCTCCCAGTGTTCTGGGGTTAAGGCTATCAAGTAGCCTAGATTCACTGGCATCTGGTTTAGTACCGATACGTTTTCTTCCCCCACGTTTCCTATGGGATGAGGGTTTACCAGCACAAGTCTTCGCTTTTTCATGTATCTATCTCTCTTTTGATAAATTTACTGATGCCTCTAAAAAGTCCCTGGCAAGCTGTAAGATTCAACGGGAAGGGTAACCCTGGACAGGTTCTTGGGAAATGAGGAACACCTGTGCAACGGCATAATCTTTTGTGTGGCTAACAGATACATCCCAACGGCTTATACCCCTTTCCTCAGCCAGTTCCTTAGCCCTTCCGTAAAGCGTAAGATAAGGCCTTCCAGAGGGGTCGTTTAGTAGCTCTATATCCTTCCACTTCATCCCCCTCCCCAGGGCCTTAACGACTGCCTCCTTAGTAGCAAACCTAGCGGCAAGATGTTGATATTTGTTCCTCTTACTCAGGCAGTACTCTACTTCCCTTGGGGTGTAAATCCTGTTTAAAAAGGATTCGTGCTGGCAGAAGAGGCCTTCAATACGGCTCACTTCCACAAGGTCGATGCCTACGTACACCCCTACTCCTCAAGAGCTCTCCACGGCTGGGAAATTATATCAGGCCTGAATTCTACTTATTGAACCTATAATTGTCAACGAGAATTTCTTTCCCCTAAAAAGATACTTGTACCCTTAACGTTGACAGCTCAAGGGGATAAGATATAATGGCGCATCTATTATGTACCCCCTGGAGCTCACAGAGGAAAACCTCAACCGCAATATAGCCCGCCTGGCCATTCCTGCTGCCCTGGAGAATATCCTTCACATGATGGTCTTTATTGTGGATATCATCATGGTGGGCCGATTGGGTACCGAGGCCATTGCCTCAGTAGGGTTGGCAGGGGCACTTAATTTTATCCTCACCATCGTCTTTTCCTCCTTCTCTGCAGGTACTGTCAGCCTGGTAGCAAGGCATACAGGGGCCAGGGAAAAGGACCAGGCAGAGCGGGTAGCAGGCCAGTCCCTGCTCCTGGCCCTGATTACGGGTCTTGCCGTGGCGCCTATTATGTTCCTCTACTCCAAAAATATCTTCTACCTCATGAGTGCAGAGCCAGGGGTGATGGGTCTGAGCTCCCTCTACTTCGGAATAGTGATTAGTTTCCTGCCTTGCAGGCTTATTATCCTCTCGGGCCATGCGGCCTTCAGGGGCGCTGGTGACACTCGTACCCCTATGCTAATAACCCTGGCAATGAACTGCCTAAACGTGCTCTTTAACTGGCTGCTCATCTTTGGGATATGGGTCTTCCCGAGGATGGAGGTGGCTGGGGCTGCCTGGGGTACGGCCATCTCCTATACCGTAGGCTCCCTTATGAATTTGTTCATCCTCTTTGGCGGCAGGGCCTTAATCACTGTAAGGCTAAGGCACTTCTTAACCTTTGACGCCCATGTAGTGAAGAGGATCCTCAGTATATCCCTGCCCGCTGCCATGGATGCCTTCCTCACC
>JAUQZZ010000103.1 GCA_030586765.1 Candidatus Brocadiales bacterium
CCTCAAGAGGAAGCTCATAGGGGTAGCAATGTTATTGGTGTTTGTATTGTGCTTCACTCCAGTGCCATTAAAAATAGAGGTACCTTAATTATGGGGTTCTGCAAAAGTGGTTTACATGTTAGCATTTTTAGCGAAGCCGTGGGGATTCGCCTTGGTGGGATTTTAATTCTGTAGTGGTCGAGTCGTGCCAGAGGCAGATCCGCCTCTGGCGGACTTGCTCGACTTCAAGATGGGGTTAAGCAGAGCAAGCTCTGCCACTACAAATTTCAATTTTTAAGAGGTTTTCATTATGGGTAAAAGGGTAGTAGTAGCCATGAGCGGAGGCGTGGATAGTAGCGTCGCCGCATATCTTCTTAAAGAGGAAGGCTACGAAGTGGTGGGTCTCTTCATGCGGATGGGGAGTCCCTTTGACCTTTCCTCAGCACCCAGACAGAGGAGCTGCTGTAGCCTTCAGGATGCCTATGATGCCAGGAGGGTGGCTGAGGAGCTGAACATACCTTTTTACGTCCTGGATTTCAAAAAGGACTTCGAAGAGATAATTGATTACTTCTGCCTGGAGTACTCCAGGGGAAGGACCCCCAATCCCTGCATCCTCTGTAACCAGCGGCTAAAGTTTGGGAGGCTTCTGAAATTTGCCCAGGAAATAGGTGCAGAAAGGCTTGCCACAGGGCATTATGCCAGGGTAGAGGAGTATATGAGTCGGTACATATTAAAAAGGGGGCTTGACCCCCGTAAGGACCAGTCTTACGCCCTCTTTTCCTTGAATCAGGAACAGCTCTCCCATGCCATCTTTCCCCTGGGGGAGATGAAGAAGGAAGAGGTGAGGCATAAGGCCAGGGAACTAAACCTTAAGACCAGGGACAAACCAGAGAGCCAGGAGGTATGCTTCGTTCCAGAAGAGGGTTACAGCAGGCTAATCCTGGAGAGAAAGTACAAGGAGGTGAGGCCTGGCCTGATAAAGGATACAAGAGGGAGGGTGCTGGGGAGACATCCTGGTATAGAGTTCTTTACCATAGGTCAGCGCAGGGGGCTCGGACTGGCTATGGGGATACCCTACTATGTGGTAGATATAGACCCCAAGGAATCTATAGTGGTGGTGGGCAGGGAGGAGGAGCTCCTGGAGAGGGAGTTTACCGTGAGCGGTCTAAATTGGGTAGCCCTGGATGGGCTGGAGGTGGAGCTGGAGGCAGAGGTAAAGATAAGGTACACCCATAAGGCCTCCCCAGCCACCCTGTGTCCAGAGGGGGACAGGGTTAAGGTGGTCTTTGGGGAACCCCAGCGAGCCGTAACCCCTGGACAGGCGGCTGTCTTTTACCAGGGTGATGTAGTGTTAGGGGGAGGGTGGATAGAAGGGAAACACCTCCTCTACAGTGAAAAGGTGGAGTTAGAGTCCGCAATCAGGCACGGGTAGCCGCAGGCTTTAGCCTGCGTTCAGTACGCACCCATAAAGGGTGCGGCTACAATTCAGCTACCATACATTAAGGCTTTACCCCTAAGATTCTTAGATGCCCCCAAGACTCTTTCGCAAGAAGACTATAAGCGAACTTATAAGTCAGAGTGAAAGTGCTAAGTACCGTTTGAAGAAGGTCTTGGGGGTGATGGACCTGATTCTTTTTGGGATTGGGTCTACCATAGGGGCAGGCATCTTTGTCCTCAGCGGGATTGCCGCCCATCAGCACGCCGGACCAGGGGTAGTTCTATCCTTTGCCATCTCCAGTATTGCCTGTGCCTTTGCCGCCCTTTGTTATGCAGAGTTTGCTACGGTAATCCCACTTTCTGGAAGTGTTTATACCTATTCCTACGCTGTTATTGGGGAGTTAATGGCCTGGATTATTGGGTGGGACCTCATCCTGGAATACGGGGTGGGTGCTGGCACAGTGGCCATAGGGTGGTCTGGCTACCTCACCAACTTGCTTCAAGGCGTTGGCCTACGTCTCCCTTTATGGGCCTCGTGTTCCTTGACCACAGGTCACGGAGGGATTGTCAACCTCCCTGCAGTCCTCATTATCCTCTTTGTAACGGCCTTTCTAATAATAGGCATCAGGGAGTCCTCCATCTTCAATATGGTTATGGTGGGGGTAAAGCTGACGGTAATCTTTCTTGTTATAGGTGCAGGAAGTTTCTGGGTCCAGTCCGAGAATTGGAAGCCCATAGCCCCCTTTGGATGGTTTGGGGTTTTAAACGGGGCCTCCCTGGTATTTTTCGCCTACATTGGCTTCGACGCCCTAACCACCATTGCTGAGGAGACCCGCCATCCCCAGCGCGACCTGCCCATAGGACTCCTCAGTTCTCTAGGCATCTGTACTGCAATCTACATAGGGGTCTCTCTAGTGCTGACAGGTATGGTTTACTACAAGGACATAGATATCCATGCCCCCCTGGCCCATGCCTGTGGAAGAGTAGGTCTAAACTGGCTTTCCCCTATAGTAGCAGGGGGCTGTGTGATAGGCCTGACCAGCGTACTCCTGGGTCTGCTCTTGGGACAGTCGCGGATATTCTTTGCGATGTCCCGTGACGGACTCCTGCCAGGGCTCTTTTCCAGGGTTCACCCGCGCTTTAAGACCCCTTACATCTCTAGTATCCTTGTAGGTATAGCTGTGGCCACGGCGGCGGGGCTCTTACCTATCGAGACAGTAGCCCACCTTTGCAATATCGGCACCCTCTTTGCCTTTATCCTCGTAAGTATCAGCGTTATTATCCTCAGACAAAAGAGACCCGAGCTTCACCGACCCTTCCGCTGTCCCTTTGTTCCGGTCATCCCCATCCTCAGCATCATCTTCTGCCTCTTCCTCATGGCAGGACTTCCTGTGGGGGCATGGATAAGGTTCGGCATCTGGCTGGTCATTGGCATTATTATCTATTTCCTCTACGGCTTCAGGAGGAAACTTCGGGTGGAAGGTGGGAAGTAGGTGGAAGGTCAATTTGAGCCCCTGCAAAACCCTGCATCCGCCTTAGGCGGACCATTCTGAGGGAATTGGGTAGGTCAGGGTTATACCCTGACCTGCATGTATGGTCAAGGCGTAGCCTTGACCTACCCCCTGGATTCTTCGCTTCGCTCAGAATGACTGGAGTTGTAATGGCAGAGCTTGCTCTGCGAGACGTCCGATTTGAGACCTTTGGAGTCATTCTGAGGGAGTGAAACGACCGGGTAGGCAACGACCTTTATGGTCGTTGATTGTGGTTCAACGAGGTAAACCTCGTTGTCTACCTAGATTTTCGCCGAAGGCGAATCCGCCTCTGGCGTGACTTCGCTACGCTCAGAATGACGGAAACTTTTGTAGAGGGTCTCAGGAAAAGGAAGGTTATTTGGAGCTGGCTATGTAACTCATCCTCAGGTCATAAAGGAGTCCTTCTAGGTACCTCTTTTCGTCGGGGGTCAGATTGCCCCTGGTCTTTTCCTCCAGGACCTTTAAGGTATCTATGGTGAATCTTGCCTGGAGAAGGTTCTTTTCCTTCTTACGGGTGATAGGGTTTTCTATCTCCCCCAGGGCAATAAGGGTCTGGGTAGCCAGACTGGAGACAAAGAGGGCGAAACTGGGTTCTGGAAGGGAAGGCCCCTGCTCTTCTTCCTTCTCCTTCTCCTTTTCCTTTTGCACATGTTTCTTCCATTCCTCGTCTACGATTTTTCTCTCTTCTGCCATTATTTGTCCTCGTGTAATCAGGACTTTGGATTTAATGCGCTCCGCCCGTAAGCGAGTTCTTCTACCGCTTTGCCCGTGGTCAATGCAGCCCTTATAAATTCCCTGAAGAGGGGGTGGGGTCTAGTAGGTTTTGACTTAAATTCAGGATGGAACTGTGCCATGACGAACCAGGGATGTTCTCTGAGTTCTATAATTTCCACAAGATTGCCATCAGGGGAGAGCCCGCTGAAGACCATTCCCTTAGAGGTAAAGAGCTTTTTATAGGCGTTATTGAACTCGTAGCGGTGTCTGTGCCTTTCAGAGATACTCTCCTTGCCATAGGCTCGGAAGGCCTTTGTATCAGGCTGGAGCTGACAGGGGTGCGCCCCCAGCCTCATGGTACCTCCCAGGTTCTTTACGCCCTTTTGTTCCTCCAGGAGGCATATAACAGGGTCTTTAGTATGTCTATCGAACTCGGTGCTATTTGCGTCCTTTAGACCGCAGACGTTTCGGGCAAATTCTATAACAGCGCAATGAAGCCCCAGGCATATCCCTAGATAGGGGATTTCCTTCTCCCTGGCATATCTGGCAGCAAGGACCTTGCCCTCTATGCCCCTTTCTCCAAAACCTCCTGGCACCAGGATGCCCTTAACGCCTTCCAGGCACCTTTCAGATCCTTTTCTCTCCACATCCTCCGCTTCTACACGCCTCACCTTTACCCCTGCATTATTGGCTACGCCTCCGTGGGTGAGGGCCTCGTAGATAGATTCGTAGGCGGACTGGTGTCCTATGTATTTTCCTACCACAGCAACCTCTGTAGAGAAGCGTGGATTCTTTAATGTATCCAGCATCTCCTCCCATTCCTGAAGGTTGTGACCATCGGCCTTTAGCCCCAGTTTCTCTACAATTATTCTATCCAGCCCCTGTTCCCTGAGTAATATGGGTATCTCATAAAGATAGGGTTTTACATCTTTTTCCTCAATTACCGCCTCTTTGTCCACGCTACAAAAGAGGGAGAGCTTGTTTTTTATATCTGCTGTCAGGGATTTTTCGGTCCTGCAGATGAGTATATCTGGTTCGATGCCTGCCTGCCTCAACAGGCTTACCCCATGCTGGGTGGGTTTGGTCTTCATTTCATCTGCAGCCTTCAGATAAGGCACCAAGGTAAGGTGTATATAGAGGACGTTCTTCCTGCCTATCTCTTGACCAAACTGTCTTATGGCCTCCAGGAAGGGCTGACTTTCTATGTCTCCCACTATCCCCCCTATCTCTGAGATGGCTACGTCCACGCCCTCGGAGGCTATCTTCTTTATACACTCCTTGATTTCATTGGTGATATGGGGCACTATCTGGACGGTCTTACCTAGATATTCCCCCCTCCTTTCCTTAGTGATTACAGAGTAGTATATAGTGCCTGTGGTGAAGTTGCAGTTTTTGTTTATGGTGGCGTTAGTAAAGCGCTCGTAATGTCCCAGGTCAAGGTCTGTCTCTGCTCCATCCTCGGTGACGTAGACCTCTCCATGTTCAAAGGGGCTCATAGTCCCTGGGTCCACGTTCACATAGGGGTCAAATTTCTGGAGGTTTACCTTTAGCCCTCTGCTCTCAAGAAGCAGGCCTATAGAGGCCGAATTTAGACCCTTTCCCAGGGAAGATACCACCCCTCCTGTTACAAATATGTGCTTTGTCATCCTTTTTTGGCTTCCTTCTTGCTGAATTTTTCTAAGAACCGCCTGAAGTCTTCGTCTGTGTCCACACCGTAGCACTGGTGAGGAGTGACGGCTACCTTAATCTTGTATCCATTGGATAGTGCCCTGAGCTGTTCCAGCCGCTCCAATTCTTCCAGTCTGGAAGGGGGCAGACTGGAGTAACGGAGAAGAAAGTCCCTTCTATAAGAGTATATCCCCAAGTGTCTATAGAATCTCTGGTCTTCCAGGGGCCCCTGAGAATGCGGGCTATAGGGTATGGGAGACCTGGAGAAATATAGTGCATATCCGCGGTTGTCCATCACCACCTTTACGGCATTAGGGTTATAAAGTTCATCCTGAGAGGAGATAGGGTTTGCCAGGGTAGCCATTACGGCCTCTTCATCCCCTTGTAGTGTAGAGACCACAGCATCAATCATCTCTGGGCGGACATCTGGCTCGTCTCCCTGCACATTTACGATTATCTCGGAATCAAGCCCCCTGGCTACCTCTGCCACCCTGTCCGTACCGCTGATATGTCCCTTGGAGGTCATCTTTACATGCCCCCCAAAAGACCTTACCACCTCGAAGATTCGTTGGTCGTCAGTGGCCACTATTACGCCCTGGATACTTTTTGCCTCCTTCACCCTAGAGTACACATGCTCTAGGAGATATTTTCCAGTAACGGCCTTTGCCTCAGGCAGTATGAGCTTACCCGGCAGTCTGGTGGAGCCATACCTTGCAGGGATAACTGCATAGGCCTTCATAGACATATCCTATGCTATCAATTATTTCTAAAGGTGTCAACGCCTAGCCCTTTATAACACCCAGGGGCTTGAGCTGGACCACCTTGCGGGCAATCCCTGCGTTATGGACCACATCTACCACTGCTGTTACGTCTTTATAGGCCTCAGGAATCTCCTCTGCCAGGGTTGCCCATCCTGTTGCCCGTACCACAACGCCCAAATCTGCCATGGCCTTCATGATGTTTTTGCCCTTTACCGACTTCATGGCCTGGGTCCTGCTCATTACCCTGCCTGCGCCGTGGCAACTGCTGGCCCAGGTCTCCTGGCTGGCTGCCTCAGTACCTACCAGGACATAGGAGCACCTGCCCATATCCCCAGGGATAAGAACAGGCTGTCCTATGGTCTTATAGGCCTTTGGGGTCTGGGGATGACCAGCGGGTAAGGCCCTGGTGGCCCCCTTACGGTGTATGCACAGCCTCTTGGGATGTCCGTCTACCATGTGGGTCTCAAACTTAGCGATGTTGTGGCAGACGTCGTATATGAGGTCTAGTCCCAGGTTCTCAGGAGACCTCCCCAGTACACGGGAAAAGCTCTCCCTTACCCAGTGTGTAATCATCTGCCGGTTGGCGAAGGCATAGTTGGCGGCACAGGCCATGGCCTTAAAGTAGCGCTTGCCTTCCTCAGAATCTAAAGGGGCACAGCAGAGTTGACGGTCTACCAGGTCTATACCGTATCTCCTTGCTGCCTCTATCATTACCTCAATGTTGTCGTCACAGACCTGATAGCCTAGTCCCCTGGAACCTGTGTGTAC
>JAUQZZ010000104.1 GCA_030586765.1 Candidatus Brocadiales bacterium
GTATTGGGCCTGGGCAGGTTTGGACAGGCCCTTGTAAGTACGTTGGTGGAAGAGGGGATTGATGTCATTGCTATAGATATTGATAAGGAGCAGGTAGAGAAGATGAAAGACATTGCATCCCAGGCCATTCAACTGGATAGGGAAGACGAGGAATCCCTCAGGGCCTGTGGGTTGCAGGAGGTGGATGTGGCAATAGTGGCCATGGGTACCCTGGAGCCCAGTATCATGAACACAACCATACTGAAGAAGATAGGCGTGAAAGAGATAATCGCCAGGGCCACGAGCGAGCTTCACGCCGAGATTCTTAAGAGCGTGGGCGCCACTAGAGTGGTCTTCCCAGAAAGGGATATAGGCATAAGGGTGGCAAAAAGCATCGCTGTACCCGGTGTGATGGAGTATGTGGAACTGGGAGAGGAGTACTGTCTGGCAGAGATAAAGGTCAAGGAAAAGATGTTGGGGAAGACCATCAAGCAGCTAGACCTCAAGTCCCAATTCGGGATAAACATCGTCATCATAAAAAAGACAGAGGAAGTTACAGTAAACGACAAGGTCATCGAAAGGGAGCGCATGGTCCTGCCCACCGCCGACTATGTTCTGGCAGAAAACGATGCCCTGGTCGTAGTGGGTGAGACAGAAAAGGTGGAGAATTTTGAGAAGAGGATGAAGTAGGGGAATTCAAGGGGTTGGGCATTTTTCATCCCTGCTCAGAGAGATATTTCTCTACTGATTTTATAAACTCCTCAGCTTGGTCTAGTATTCTTTCAGCCTCTGCCTGCGTAATGGTTATCTCGTAGCTGTAGTCTCCTACAGCCCTCTTATCAAAGGCTTCACGGAGCCATTCATGGAGCTTTGCCGTTAGTAGTCCTGTCTTCACAAAGTGCTGTCCGAAGGCTGCTATAACTGCGCTGTGGCTAGAAAAGGATAAATCTTTAGTGAGCAATAGGGCCTGGGTGAGATAAAACATGGCATAATAGGCACGAGAGACAGCAAAATCATAATCACCCCTTCTGTAAATCTCTCTAGCAAGATTCAGACTCCTATGTCCCTTCTCTATCAGTTTGTTAATATCATCAGTCATGCAACGCTCTTACCCTCTTTTCTGACGTTGAGGATAAAAGGACTCCTTCCCTTCTCCAGGTCTGCCTTCTTGATAGGGAGGGCTGATATTACGACGTCATGCTCCAGGGATACTACGCCAGCAATGGGGCTTATTTTATGAAACTCATTCCAAAAGTCCTTAAAATCCTTGAGAACCACAAGGAGATCTATATCAGAGCCGTCTTCAGCCTCTCCTCTGGCACGGGAGCCGTAGAGTATGATGCTGTCCAGGCGGTCTCTGTAAAGGTCTTTTAATCGGCTAGAAAAGGTCTTTAGGGCATCTTGCCAGGTCATTGGCTTACCTATGAAATTTCTTCCAGGGACAACTTTATGTCCTTTAGCTCCCTTTCTGTTATACCCCAGAGCTGGGCCGCTGGATGGCCTCAGTAGTATGGGGAGATTTGTCATTTACAATTTTTTCAACCTCTTTCCAGTCCATGCACATTTCCTTCTAACTCTGCACAGTTAAAAGAACTACTTTAAATTACTCCTTGGGCTATGGGAGTCAAGGTAAATCTTTCCCACAAAAAGATTGTATTAGCTATAGGGTAGTAGACGTGTGGAGGTTCATAAAGGTTTGCCAAAATACATCTAAGATGGACGCCTCTGGCGGATATACTCCAAACTTACGTCAATTTCTATCCTTGACAGTAAAAAGGCTTTGTGATAAAGTCAAAAATTGCCTAATAAGGCGATTAACTCAGTTGACTAGAGCGTCCGCCCCAGGCGGACAAGAGGTCCGTACAGTTGCTGTAAAGCCAATCAGTGACAAGGGCGATTAGCTCAGTTGGCTAGAGCGCTTGCTCGACAAGCAAGAGGTCACTGGTTCAAGTCCAGTATCGCCCACCATTTTCAGCGTAGCAATGATAAAGGTCATCTTACCAGGCGGAATAGAAAAGAGTTACAGGGACAATACCACTGTAGGAGAGATAGTTGACAGTGATATGGGAGAGCCCTGGCAGAAGACTGCCATCGCAGGGAAGACCAACGGCACCCTGGTAGACCTGAGCTTTCCTATTAATAAAGACATCTCCCTCACGGTTATTACCGAAGGTTCCCCAGAAGGCCTTGAGATTCTGCGGCACAGCACAGCCCACATCATGGCCCAGGCCGTAGGCAGGCTCTTTACAGACACCAAGTTCGGTATAGGCCCTACTATAGAGAACGGATTCTATTACGATTTCCACCTCCCTAGGCCTCTTACCCAGGAAGATTTAGAGAAGATAGAAGCCGAGATGCGGAAGATTATGAAGGAGGATATAGCCTTTCAGCGTATGGTACTATCTCGCCAGGAGGCTATAAAGAAGATGGAGGAGGAGCGCCAGCCCTTCAAGGCAGAACTCCTCAGGGATATGGAAGAAGAGAAGGTAAGCCTGTACAGACAGGGGGAATTCCTAGACCTCTGCAGGGGCCCCCACATACCTAGCACTGGGCGTGTCCCAGCCTTTAAACTCCTCAGTGTGGCAGGGGCCTACTGGCGAGGGAAAGAGACCAACCCCATGCTTCAGCGTATCTATGGAACGGCCTTCTTCAGCCAGACAGAGTTAGAGGAATACCTGAGGCTGGTGGAGGAGGCTAAGAGGCGAGACCACAGGAGGTTAGGAAAAGACCTGGACCTCTATAGCTTAAGGGAGGAATGTGGCCCAGGGCTGGTCCTCTGGCATCCAAAGGGGGCGCGCATCCGCAATATAATTGAAAGATTCTGGTCTGAGGAGCATTACAAACGAGGTTATGAGATAGTCTATAGCCCCCATATAGCCAAGTCAGCCCTCTGGCATACTAGCGGCCACTGGGACTTCTACCGTGAGAGTATGTTTGCCCCCTTCGAGGCCGAGGACCAGGAATATCTGGTAAAACCCATGAACTGCCCCTTCGCCATCCTCATCTTCAAGTCTGAGATGAGGAGTTATCGAGACCTCCCCATAAGGCTTGCCGAGATGGGGACCGTCTACAGGTATGAACGTTCCGGCGTCCTTCACGGGCTCCTCAGGGTAAGGGGATTCACCCAGGATGATGCCCATATCTTCTGCACCGCAGAACAGTTGGAAGGGGAGATAGTGGGGGTGATAGACCTTGCCCACTATATGCTTTCTTCCTTTGGTTTTCGACAGTATGAGATAGAACTCAGCGTCAGGGGTAAGGGGGAGAAGGAGAAGTATATAGGGACGGATGAGACCTGGGAGATGGCCGAAAGGGCCCTGAGGCAGGCCTTAGAGGCGAAGAACCTTCCCTTTTATATAGGGGAAGGGGAGGCCAAGTTTTATGGTCCCTCTATAGACATAAAGATTAAGGACGCCCTGGGCAGAGGCTGGCAGGGGCCTACTATCCAGGTAGATTTTAACCTGCCCAGGCGCTTCGATGTCCAATATGTTGGCCCTGATGGTAAAGAGCACCAGGTGGTGATGGTACACCGCACGGTGCTAGGTGCCCTGGAGCGCTTTCTGGGGTGTCTGATAGAGCATTACGCTGGTGCCTTTCCCCTGTGGCTAGCACCTGTGCAGGCGAGGCTGATACCCATAACTGATGCGCATAGTGAGTATGCCTATAAGGTGAAGGCCAGGCTGGAGGAAAGGGGCCTCCGTGTCCAGTGCGACACCCGCAAGGCCACCATGGGTTATAAGGTGCGGGAGGGGATACTTGAAAAAATCCCTTATCTCGTTATCCTTGGAGATAAGGAGGTGGAGAAAGGAACCCTCTCCCTCAGGAGTCAGAAGAAGGGGGACGAGGGGCATTTTACCCTGGAGGAGTTTTTAACTCGCCTGGAGAAGGAGATTAAGGAGAAGGTTTAATTTCTAAACGACCCTTAGAAGAAGGAGGTGATTGTCTATTACTCAAGAACTTAGGATAAATGAAAGGATCTTTGCAAAGCAGGTAAGGCTTATAGGTGAAGAGGGTGAACAACTGGGCGTTGTTTCTAGACAGGAGGCCCTGGAGAAGGCCAGGGAGCTAGGTACGGATCTGGTGGAGGTGGCACCTCAGGCAGACCCGCCCGTCTGCCGCCTGATGAGTTATGGAAAGTACAAGTACCGCCAGAAAAAAAAGACCCAACAGAAGCGCCATGTCAGTCAACTGAAGGAGCTGAGGCTGAGACCCAAGACCGATGTCCACGACCTCCAGACCAAGATACGACAGGCCAGAAAATTCTTAGAGCGTAAGGATAAGGTCCTGGTAAATATGATGTTCAGGGGCAGAGAGAGGGCCCATACAGAGATAGGGAAGGAGATTCTTCTAAAGTTTGCCCAAGAGCTAGAAGATATTGCCAAGATTGAGAAAGATGTGCGCTTGGACGGGAGACGGATGGGGATGATACTGGCACCAAAGTCTTAAGGGGTTTTGCTCATGCCTAAGATAAAGACACACAAAGGACTCTCTAAGAGGATAAAGGTAGGTGCTGGAGGCAAGGTAAAGCACAAGAGGGCCTTTAAGGGCCATCTTATGTCCAGCAAATCGGCTAAGCGCCGAAGGCACTTAAAGACCAGGGGCCTTATCACAGGGGTACAGGCCAAGAAGGTAAAGAGGCTCCTGGGTCGTTAACAAAGGAACTGGCTGGGATGTAGTGCAGGGCTTTAGTCCTGCACGGGAACGCAGTTAGTGCGGGTTTTCCTTTATTGTATAATGGGTAGCAAGGGCTTTTAGCTCTACCCGATGTTTGCAGACCTAAAGGTCTGCACTACATTATAAAATAGATAACGTGACGCAGGGTTATGTCCGCACAAAGATTTGTGGACTTTGGTCCTGCCTTTACTAGGAAAGAGGGATTAGGAAAATGCCAAGGGCACTAAAAGGCTCAGCAGTAAGGAAGGCAAGAAAGAGGGTCTTTAAGGAAGCAGAGGGGTATTGGGGCGGCAGGAAAAACCTCTACAGGAAGGTCAGAGAAACCCTCCTTAAGGCAGGGGTCTATGCCTACAGGGACCGAAGGACTAAAAAGCGGGAGTTCCGTAAGCTCTGGATACTCCGCATCAACGCAGCAGCCAGGCAGAGGGGTCTATCCTACAGCCAGTTCATGGGCGGACTCATAAAGGCGGGGGTAGAGGTAGATAGGAAGCTCCTGGCAGATATGGCCACAAGCGACCCCGCCGGGTTTGACAAGGTATTCGAGGCCGCCAAGGCCCACGTCCAGACCGCCTAACAGAAACCACTTGAGCGTGTTGAATTCCCACGCTACAATCCCTCAGGGTGGGCCTTTCCTTTTGTGTAGATTACACCTATAGGTATCTTGTCTCCCCATTCTAGGGACTTCTGGAAGGCGGCTGTTTTATCAGTAGGTTGCCTAAAGCGTGACTATTTCCACAATTTACACTATAAAGTTAGAAAGGTCAAAGGGTTAAAAATATAGGTTGACATTATCCCTCTATGGGTTAAAATAGTTTTGTTTAGGGCGCAAGCCAGAGGTGGAGTTGCCTTTGGCATAGGCCGTAGGTTCGGCAATCGAACCAATACAGTCTTAAAAGGAGTTTATTATGTTCGGCATGCCAGGCGGATGGGAGTGGCTGGTAATCCTTATAGTGGCCCTGCTTATCTTTGGAAAGAGACTCCCTGAAGTTATGCGTTCCATGGGCAAGGGAATAGTAGAATTCAGGAAGGGCCTAAAGGGGATTGAAGAGGACGTAGAGAAGTCCACAGAAGAGGCCAAAAAGAAGTTAGAGTCTGAGTCCTCGAAGAAGGAAGGCTAATCCTTGTCCAAGAAAGATGTAAGAAGAGGCATTCTCAAGTGGCGCAAGAGGCTCAAGGCAAATAAGGGCCGTAAGCCCAATTGTGGCAGGCGCGTGGGGAAGAACTAGCTCCCTCCCTTTCTATATTATCCTTCCAAAGGTTTTTCTAGATGCTCCTTAGCAATTTTAGCCCACTCGCTAGTAGAGTCCTTGTCTAATTCTAAATAGAATGTCCAGTAATTCCTTGCCTCTTTCCTTTTCTTGAGCCTTTCCAGGCAGAAGGCAAGGTTAAAACAGGCATCGGCAAACTCCGGGTCTGTTTCCAGGGCCATCTTGTAGAAGAATGACGCTTCCAGGTCCCTAGACTCTTCTGTCATGATGTTACCCATATTAAAGAGGGCCTCCCTGTGGAAGCCATCTATGCTGATGGCCTGGAGATACTGCTCCTTGGCCCCTTCCCTGTCTCCCAGTCTATAATAAATATTTCCCAGGTTTGTGTAGGCATCCACGTTTGAGGGATCGAGTTCTATTGCCTTCAGGTAGGCCTGGATGGCCTCGTGGTAGGTCTCGGGGTTAGAGTCAAGGTCCATACCCCTCTCAAACCAGTAGTCAGAACTCGCTGGGGACTGAAATTCTATCTCCTTCTCCGTGTCTTCCAGGTCAAAGTCCATGAGGAGTTGACCGCTGGGCTCTAGGTATATATGCTCCCCCCTGATAACGATGTTCTCTCCCTCGGCCTGGATTTTAAGTTCGAGGAGGGGTTTTTCCAGATGGGGCAGGAGTTCCCTCAACTGCGCTGCAACCTTCCTTATCTTTCTTATAGAGAGGCCTTTTTTCAGGAGGGCCTTTACCACCTTTAGGCCTATTATGTCCTGAAAGGTGTAGTGTCTCTTTTTTCCCTCTAGGGGGCCGCTGGGGCTCACCAGCCCTATCTTGTCCCAGTATCTCAGGCGGCCTGCGGATAGCCCGCAGAGTCTTTCTGCTTCTTCTATAGGAAAATGTTTATCCATCTCCGGCATTTAGGACAATACCTTTATATGTACAGGCGGGAGTGGCAGGTATTGTGC
>JAUQZZ010000105.1 GCA_030586765.1 Candidatus Brocadiales bacterium
GTATCTGCCCCATAAGCCTCCACCAATTGGCCCCTAATACCTCGCCTGCCTCAGCCAGGCTCGTAGATACCTGTTTATAGGAATCTGCCATAAGACGCAGGGCAACAGGGGAGAATCTGGCCACGTATCCAATAATGATTATAAGGAAGGTCCCATAGACCCATGGGAAGGGGATTTGGGGCCTATTCCACAACTTTATTAGACCAACACCAAGGACCGTGGCAGGAAGGGCAAAGAGCATCAGAGTAGAGAACTCTATCCCCTTGCCCAGAGAGAGCCTGCCCTTTTCTGAAAAATATCCTACCACCAGCCCCAGCAGGGTGAGGAGGGTGGCCCCAATGGCACCAAAGATGAGGGTGTTGGTTATGGCCTGTCTGGCCAGTAAAAAGGCCTTCCTGTAGGCATCCAGGGAACCCGAATCTATTATTAAGGATATCAAAGGTAAAAAAACCGACAGACACAGGACGAGACTGCAAAAGACCAGACAGGGTATCTTCCACCTCCCCAAGTGGTATAGGTGGGTCCTGGCCGTACCCCTCCTGCCCAGGGCTTCAAAAGACCTCCCTTTTAGATAGCCTCTCTCTAATAACATAAGAGAGACGGTAACAAAGACAAAGGGGATAGAGAGGGCCACAGCAGCCTTCTCGTTATAGAAGGCACTGAATTGGGTGAAGATCTCCGTAGTAAGAACCTTTACACCTAGGAGAAAGGGCACTCCGAACTCAGATAGGGACAGGATAAATACAATGAGCATGCCAGATAATAAGCCTGGGGCAGCCAGGGGAAAAAGGATATTCCTCAAGACCCTCCCTCTCCCTGCCTGGACAAGGCCGCTCTCCTCCAGATGGCTGTCTATCCTGGAGAGGCTACCCTCGGAGATGAGCATCACGATGGGGAAGAAGGATAGCCCCAGCACCATAGAGGCGCCAAAGGGACCATATATAAACCCTGATATACCCTCCTCGGTGAGAAAGGGCAGAGCGGAAAGGAATTTGTTTAGGGGTCCTGTCTTTCCCAGGAGGTTTACCCAGGCAAGGCCGTAGATGTAAGAAGGTATGATGAAGGGGAGAAAGAACAGATTCCTATAGAGGCCCTTCATGGGGAGATTGGTCTTACCCAGGAGAAAACCCGTAAATACCCCTATCAAAGCGGCTATGAGGGTGGTGAGAAAGGCAAGGAGTAAACTGTTAAGGAAGAGGAGGGCATTGCTATAATCAGTAAATACCCCCTGGTAGTTCTCAAGGGAAGGCCTCCCATCCACAAGAAAAGAACCACCAAACATCCACAGGACGGGGAGAAACACAAAAAAGACTATTATGGCCGTGGTAAAAGCCAGGATTAACTTCCTGACAATGGTCGTCTCCTTTTAGTATCCCACCCAACTCTTAATATAAGGGTGTATCTCTTCCAGTTTGGCAGCAACTTCTCTATAATCTATAGACATACTCTTTATCTTTTCTAAGGAGTCTACATGGGCCGGGCGCCTTACCCAGGAGCGCACGGGCATCTGGGCACACTCCGCCAGGGCAAGTCTTTCCTCCACCTCCTCACTGAGAAGGTAGTCTACAAGTTTCTTTGAGTTCTCGAGGTCTGGTCCACCCTTTATAATACAAACCATGTTAGGCATCACCAGTGTGCCCATCCCTCCCTGGTCCGGGTAAGCTACTCCTACGGACTTGCCCTCCAGCACAGCTACGTGGGCATCATCTGTGTCTACTATCCCCGCTGCTATCTCACCCCTGGATACCAGCCTCCTAACCTCTCCATTAGAAGAGACGACCCTTACGCCATTGGCCTTTAGAGCATCAAAGAATCTCTCCGCCCCCTCGTCCCCCAGGACACCAAAGAGAGCGGCGGCATGGACAGAGGTGGTGCCGAAGAGGGGACTGGCTATGGCCAGGCGGCCAGACCACCTTGGTTTCAAGAAATCATACACAGACTTAGGCACCTCATCACCCCCCACCAGGCCCTTGTTATAGAGGATTACCCTGGCCCTGGCTGAAAAACCCGTCCAATAACCCTCCTCGTCCTTATATATCTCAGGTATGTCCCTGGCACTGGGTGACCTGTAGGGTTCAAGCATACCCCGCCTTTCCAGAAGCACTGGCCTGACAGGGTCTCCACTCCAGAAGACATCCGCCTGAGGATTGTCCTTCTCGGCAATAAGGCGATTGACTATCCCCGTGCTCTTCGCCTCCTCTGTATCGAAGATTGCCTTAACCCTTATGCCACTCTCCCGCTGGAAACCCCTTAATATAGGTTCGGAGAAGAGTTTATCCACAGAGGTATAGACCACCACTTCCTGAGCCTTTGCCCACGCCTCTGAAAGGGCCAGTAAGAGAACTATCGCTATAATATAAAGAGGCACTGCTTATTATACCCCCCCTTCAATCCAGGGGTTCTATTAAAAGGTTGTCAAAATGGATAACGGAATCGGCCTTGGTCCAGAGACCCACCTTTCCTGTCTTGTAAGTGTCGTCCTTTACATCGATGAGCAACTTATCGTCGTAATAGCCCTGGATGTTGCTGCCTCTACATTCCACCTTTATGGTGTGCCATTCCCTAGAGGAAACCTTCACATCCTTCCAGGCTATCTTCTTTCTCTTGCCTTCTTTATATTTATAGAGGTCCAAATTATCCTCCAGGGCATTAGCGCGTAGTACATAATAGTTGTCTGGGTCCTGGAATCTGAATATAATTCCAGCCGCCCTATCCCTCCTGCCCGAGATGGACCGAAAAGACACCTTTATCACACCATCAGAAAGACTGAGCCCATCGTAAATAAGTATAGGGAAATGATATTCCAGGTCCTCATCCGCGATCTGAGCCAATACCTTGGAAGGGCCCTGTGCAGTCTCATCCACAATAACTTCCCACTTGCCATCAGGCCCTATCCCGCTGTGAAATCCTTTAAAACCTATGGGGATATCGCCAGTCTTATCTCCCTCAAAATTTATCATCACAGACTCCTTCTCAACGGCAGAAATAGAAACCGATAGACTAAGAAAGAATAGAACCACTAATATCCTCTTCATTTTCGTAACCTCCACCCCCTCCATCCCCTTTTCATCTCCCAATCCCTCCTCCTCACAACTTTAGTAGAGATAGTCACCCCTGCTGTGATTCCCCAGTCTGTGCTCTCGGTACTAAGACCTCCAAAACCAGCCGCATCCCAATCCATTCCCCAGGGGCCATGATAAACCATACCTCCTAGAAGCTGATGCTCAATCTCCTTCTCTTCTACCTTTTCCATCGAATATTCTGAGACCAGGTGAAACTTCTCATGACCAGGTATAGGGGCATCTAGGATAGTACCGTAGATAAGGGCGCCCCTGGTCTCACCGGGCTCCTCTTTCCCGGTGTGGAAGGTGGCACCTCCTAAGGTCATATGCCAGGTAACCCTGGGGAAGAACCAGGTAAAGATTGTCAGACCCTCAAAATCCGCTCCCCTAGCCCTCTCTGCGCCCCTTTCTGTGGGCATGAGCAGGCCTACCTCTGTAGCAAAATTGGGTATCCAGCCCTCCCCACGATACCAGACATTCTTGAAGAAGCCTCCTGTAGCTTTAAATTGATTTATATCCGAGTCGAAATCTCCATCCTCTTGTTCCTTATCTATAAACTCGTGTACCGACTCAAGAACTATCTCCCAGTCACCAGTAAAACCGAGATTGGGAAGGCCCAGATTAAATCGAAAGGCAGGAGACTGTATCCTCACCTCATCGGGTCCTGGCTCTGTCTCTACTGTGAAGCCAAAGATACCCAATTCCAGCTCTACCTCATAGGGGTCGGCTACATCGGCGTCTGTGGTAACAAAGGGCCTAAGGGCCAGGACTGGGGATACTTTTACTACAGAAATCCCGATAACCACGAATAACAGCAAAATTAGCCTGGGCGCATGGTTCATACTAGTCTCCCTTTTCTTCCAAAGTACGCTCCTTCAGCTCCTGAAGGCCCCTCTGCCACCTCCACTTTCCCCTTCCATCCCAGTCTACCAGGGCCCTTAGGGCCCACTCTGTGGTCTTGTCCTTATGGCACAGGTTACAGGCATTGGAATGGTTATAGAGAACAGTCTGCTCCGGGCTGACAAACTCAAAGTCAAAGCAGTGGCATCGGGATTCTAACTTCACGGCATTCTTCCCTATCCTGGGCATATGGCATTCTATGCACTGACTGCCAGGGCTATCGGGCTTGTGATGGGTATGCTCCGTTAGGCCCCTTTCAAAGGGACCAGCCAGAGAACCCTCTCCATGGCAGGTAAGGCAGAGGCTACTGCCGGGCTTATACACCATGGCAGTATATTTACCGCTGTGAGGGTTGTGGCAATCGAAACACCTTATCCCTCGGCTGTACATCCTGCTCTGGATGAAATCATTTCCTTGATTCCTATTCTTCCTTGAAACCCCGTCTTTAAAAAACTCATGAGATTCATGACCCTCTCTACCTGGAGAAGGGGCAGGGCTTCTGTATCTTGATAGGTCATCCCCAGGCAGGTAACCCACGGGATAATCCCTATCAGCAAAGTTACTCCCCTCAGGGGGCCTGCCTGCCAGATGACACTGAAAGCAGACATCGTTAGCACGCTCAAAGGGAAGTTTGGTAGGATTTACTATCTTAGCCCCAGCCCCCTTACCAGGGCCAAGGGATGCCTCAGCCTTCACATGCCTTTCCCCAGGCCCATGGCAGGCCTCACAGGCTACGTTCCACTCAGTTATGGTGGTTCCTGTGCCTATCAGACCAGTGCTGTGGCATCCATCACAGAGCCTGGAGGTGGGCCTCTTCTGCCAATCTTCAGGATACTGGCCCACCCACCACTCGTCCCTTGGAAAATACCTTACCCATTCCTTTGTTGCTACATTCCACTGCATGGGGAGCACGTAGTAGTCATCGCCTATCTTCTTCATGAACCGCTGTTTGAAGCGACTTGCCAGGAGGAGGTCAACATCCTTCAGGCCGAACGGAAGGGAAATATCTTTTTTACTAAAATCTGCCACCAGGGCCCCAGGCTGGCCGGGCTCTTGTATCATCTTGCTGTGGAGGGTAGTCTTCCAGCCCTCGTAATTCTCAGGATGACAGCCAGCACAGACCTTAGAACCTACATAATCTCTCTCTCCTGCCACCGCTGCACCTCTTGGGGTCGTCATTACCTCCCCATGGGAGTTTACTGCCCTACAGCCCGTACAGATAAGCACGCTAAGGGTAAGTCCGCTCAGTATTATCTTTCCTACAGCTTTTCCCATGGAATTACCTCACAAAGACCGCTGCCTTCTCAACCCACTATAAAGGGTCTCAAAAAAGTTGTTGCCAGCCTCAAGGAGTGCATAATCATCCTTGTGTATCTCCATCATACCTCTTAATATTGGCTCTATTCCTTTCGCCTCCTGCATACCGTATTTCTCATCCTTTAGGTCTACATCATGTACAATCTTGGCAATCTCCCACACGGTCCTATCCTTTATACCAAAGGACTTCACAAGGGTCTCAAAGGTGCAGTCCTCACCCTGGTGGCTTAGCTCCGCTCCTAACATATCGAAGGGTACTACCTCTCTAGGTATCTCTTTTTCGGAGGCAAAAATGAATTCTGCCTTGGGGTCAATGAACCTTCTTATAAGCCATGCAGAGGCCAACCTGTCAACATGGGGTCTGGGCCTGGTGACCCATTTACGGTTAGCGAATCTTTTCTTATCTAATAACGCCGGTATCTTCCCTTTACGGTGCCTAACGCTACCCTTTAATTTCTTCTCGCACTGTTCAAGGAGCCTATTTGCCTGGGTTCTTAAGGGTGCGTTAAAGAAGTCTATCTTCCCTACTACCTTGAGCCTTTGCTCTACTTTCTGAAGTTCCTTATAAATAATATCTTGTTCTATAGATGGTTCTTTTTGTGGTAGCTTATTAAGTCTCTTTAGTAACCCCTCACAATCTCTGATTATTTGGGTATAATCTTGGTCCCTTTCATCAGTAAAGAATTCTATAATCTCTTCATTACTCACATCCTCTATGCGGTCCACCTTTAAGAGTGTCGCCTCTCCCCGCACGGTCTGTATCTCCTGCTTCAACCACTGAAAATTCTCGTAAGAAGTCTCTGTATAAGGCAATATATAGACAGAATTCTTCAGGGCTACAGACCCTAATTGTTTAAGCTTACGCCAGAAGCGCACCCGCTCCTTTGAGGCCTTAAGGGGCAAACTATATATAAGTAATAGCCATTGATAATTCATCTTGTAATATTTATTAACATTTTGTTATACCTATTTCAAATAAATTTCGGTTCCCTTCCAAGAAGACTTAACAACCTTCACCAGGAACCTAACCAATAATAGGCACCTCCATATGGCCGAGTTTGCATAAATCCTTTTGATGAGTTTGAATCTTATTCAGCGACGGTCGTCAGAATATGTGGAGTTCGGAGCAGAATCAATTAATCTCCCGATGGACCCCTCAACAAAGATGAATAAAACCCCTTTGGGCGGTTATCCTCCACCGTAATCTGTTTGTAACCCAGTAACAAAATACTTTGTGGAAAGATTCTTGAAGTTATTTCTTTCAAACTTAGTTTAACAGAATCTTAACAATTCCTTAATCAAATCTTAACATTGGCCTGTTAAAAGGAGGAAGAAAAATGAGAAAAGTCTTGATATTTCTTGTGTTTTTGACAACTGCCCTTTGCATATCTATCACCCCTGCCAGGGCGGAGCTGAAGGGTCTCATAAAGGCGGACGGCTCAAGCACTGTGTTCCCCATCACAGAGGCAGTAGCAGAGGAGTTTCAGAAGAAATATCCTGGGGTCAAGGTAACCGTGGGCCTTTCTGGCA
>JAUQZZ010000106.1 GCA_030586765.1 Candidatus Brocadiales bacterium
AGACAAAATCCAAGACTTGTGACGATCGATTGGAAGGAAGAATAAAATTATCCTGTGCTCACCTCATCCAACACCTTCCTTACCTTCTTCATATCCTGCCAGCACTTGTCTTTGTCCTGGGGGTTTCGCAGTAGATATGCTGGGTGGAAGGTTGCCATGAGCTTTATGCCGTCGTAGTCGTGAAAGCGCCCCCTGAGGGAGCTTATGCCCTCCCTAGTATGGAGGAGGCCCTGGGCGGCCACGTTCCCCAGGGCGCAGATAATCCTGGGTCGTATGTACTGTATCTGATATTTTAGATAATTGGAGGTACAGGTGAAGACCTCATCCTCTCTAGGGGTTCGGTTTTCAGGGGGGCGGCACTTCACCATGTTGGCGATATAGACCTCTTCCCGTGTGAGTTTGATGGCCGCAATAATTTTGGTGAGGAGCTGGCCCGCCTTTCCTACAAAGGGAAGTCCCTGCTGGTCTTCTTCGTAGCCTGGGCCTTCCCCGATAAACATTAGCTGAGCAAAAGGGTCGCCCGTGCCATATACTACCTTGGTGCGGGATTCGCTCAGGCGGCATTTGGTGCAGGTGGAGGCAACCTTGCCCAGGGCCTCTAACTGCCTTTTTCTTTCCTCTTTATCTAAATTTCTAAGCTCTAAAGCAGCTGTCTCTGGCGGGGTCTTTGCCACAAAATCTACGCCCAGGGCCTTTTCTAGGAGGAGTCGGTCTTTTAGGGCCTGGGTTATCTGGGTAAGCTCATCTCTTATAGGCCCATGGGCCATCAGGCAGGTACCTTTTCCTCTTTTTCATCCGCCTTAGGCGAATCCATCACCTTATTAATCTCCTCCACCACCCGCTCCTGTACCTCCTGGATGCTCCCCTGGAGCTCAAAGCCTGCAGCCCGCTCATGCCCACCCCCTCCGAACCTCTGGGCCAGCTTGTTGACATCCAGGCCGTCTCTAGAACGTAGGCTCACCTTTACCTTATTCGGTTCCCCCAACTCCCTGAGTAGTATGCCGACTACTACCCCTTCTATAGAGGCAGGTATGTCTGCAAAATCATGGGTGTCTATGGAAGGGGTATGGGCCTCACGAAGCATGTCCCTGGTGAGCCATACACTGGCAATCCTCTTATTTGAATGGAAGCTCAGGGTCTTCGTGGCCATAGCCAGGAGCTGTAGCTGGCCGTAGGTATTGGCCCTATAAAGACGCTCGCCAATCCTCGTAGGGTTTACTCCACAGTCTATAAGGTGGGCCGCAGCCCGGAGGCTCTCAGAACTGGTATTATTATGTGTGAAGCGCCCTGTGTCCGTGATAATAGCCACATAAAGGGCCTCTGCCACCTTGGGCGTTATTTCCAGGTTAGCCTGGCGGAGGAATTCATAAATCATCTCCCCCGTAGAACCCCTTCTTGGCTCCACCCAATTCACGGTGCCAAAATTGGTGTTACAGACATGGTGGTCAATGTTTATTACTGGAAGGTCAACCTGCCTGTGTGGGCGGGTAATGAGCTGGCTTACCCCACCCACTCTCTCTACTGAGGGGGTATCTACCACAATCACCAGGTCGTATAAATCCTCTACATTCACTGCAGGGGTAGAAGTTGCACGGAGTGGTTCGTCCGAACTCACTGTCGAAGACTCGACTGAAGTCTCTTGTCCACCACAAAGACTGGCGGATTCGCCTATCTGTTTGGCGAACATCTCAGGTCCGCCTGAGGCGGATCCGCCTTGGGTGGACTTCCATATCTTTATCTCGTGGTCTTGTACTAGAAATTTATAAATCCTGGGCACAGGGGAGTCATTTACTATGCTAGGTTCCTTGCCCAGGCCTTTCAGGACGTGATAGAGGGCCAATTCAGACCCAACGGCATCCCCATCTAGCCGTATGTGAGAAGTGATGAGTGGCCTGTGGCACCTATCTATCAGGCCTTTGAGTTTGTTAAACAGGTCTATAGACATATTGAAAGCCTCTCGTCTAATTCATTCAATTATATTCCTATAATGATGTATTGTCAAATCCTCTTGCTTTTGCCCTAGGTTAAAGTTAATATAAAATATTATCCCCAGGGCAGGAGTCAGAATCTCTTTGAATAAATAATATGGAGAATTTTATGTTTAAAGTGCTGGCTAAAGAAAGGCTTGCAGAGAATATATACAGGACAGTGATAGAGGCCCCAAAGATTGCCAGGAAGCGGAAGGCAGGGCAGTTTGTCATGCTCCGTGTAGATGAACCAGGGGAGAGGATTCCCTTGACTATCTCTGATGCCGACCCAGAGGCAGGCACTATTACCATAGTCTTCCAGACCGTGGGCTATACCACGAAGCTACTAGGTACACTGGAGGCAGGAGACTACGTCCTGGATGTGGCAGGCCCCTTAGGGCATCCTACCCATGTAGAGAAATTTGGCACAGTAGTCTCTATCGGTGGCGGTCTGGGCATCGCCCTTGGGAGGTCCATAACAGAGGCCCTCTACAAGGCTGGAAACCACGTGATAGCCATAATCAGCGCCCGAAACAAGAGCCTCCTTATACTAGAGGAGGAAATGAAGAAGATATGCAGTGAGCTCATGGTAGCTACAGATGATGGTTCTTACGGGTTCCACGGCTTTCCTACCCAGGTCCTCCAGCAGCTTATAGACAGCGGCAGAAAGATAGACCTTGTGGTAGCCGTGGGTCCCGTCCCCCTCATGGCCGCTGTAAGCAAACTCACCAAACCTTATGGGATTAAGACCATTGTCAGCCTCAACCCCATCATGGTGGATGCTACTGGGATGTGCGGCGCCTGTAGGGTAACGGTGGGAGGAGTAACCAGGTTTGGCTGTGTGGAGGGGCCTGAGTTTGATGGACATCAGGTAGACTATGATGAGCTTATGAAGAGGCTTAAAACCTATGCGGAGCAGGAGAAGGAGATGGATGCTAGATTTGTCGCAGCAAGGTCACGGGAGATTCAGGAGGTGAAGAGATGACCGACTCCCCTACATGTCCAGAAGCCCACGACCTTAAGGCCGCTAAAAAGATTCCCAGGCAGAAGATGCCTGAGCGGGAGCCCAGGCAGAGGATGAAGCACTTTGATGAGGTACCCATGGGCTATACCCCAGAGCTAGCCCAGAAGGAGGCCAAACGCTGCCTGCAGTGCAAGAAACCCCTCTGCAGGATAGGATGCCCTGTGGAAATAGACATCCCTGCCTTTATAAAATGCATCGTGGAGGGCGATTTCGTGGGCAGTGCCAGGAATCTTAAAGAATATAACGCCCTTCCTGCCGTCTGTGGCCGCGTTTGCCCCCAGGAGGACCAGTGCGAGAAGGTGTGTATCCTTACCAAGAAAGGTATATCCGTGGCCATTGGCAACCTGGAGCGCTTCGCTGCGGACTACGAGAGGAATAAAGGGACGATAACGCTCCCTAAGATTCCTGCGCCCACGGGCTACAGGGTGGCTGTAGTAGGTTCTGGCCCCGCAGGGCTAACGGCTGCTGGGGAGTTGGTGAAGATGGGCCACGAGGTAGTGGTCTTTGAGGCCTTACATAAGCCAGGTGGAGTGCTGGTCTATGGCATACCAGAGTTCAGGTTGCCCAAGGCCATCGTTGAGGCAGAGATAGATTATCTAAAAAAACTAGGCGTGAAGATTGAAGTAGATGCCGCCATTGGTAAGGTAGCTACTATTGATGAACTTCTCTCTAACGGTTTTGATGCCGTATTTGTAGCCACTGGTGCTGGCCTTCCCCTCTTTATGGGAATACCTGGGGAGAACCTCTGCGGGGTATATTCCGCCAACGAGTATCTCACCAGGGTAAATCTAATGAAGGCTTACAACTCCCACTACGTTACCCCAGTACTGAGGAAGAGACGCATTGCCGTGGTAGGTGGTGGAAACGTGGCTATGGATGCCGCACGGACAGCCTTAAGGATGGGCACGGAGGAGGTCTATATCGTCTACCGCCGCTCCAGGTCCGAGATGCCTGCTCGCATAGATGAGATACATCACGGAGAAGAGGAGGGGCTTAAGTTCATGCTCCTTACCAATCCCATAAGGGTTCTGGGGGATGAGAAGGGTTGGGTGAAGGGGCTAGAGTGTATAAAGATGGAACTAGGCGAACCCGACTCGTCGGGCCGCAGGCGTCCCGTCCCTGTGCAAGGCTCTGAGTTTATCCTGGATGTGGACTGTGTGATAATGGCTATTGGCACCAGCCCACACCCCCTGGTGCCCATGACCACACCTGGACTTAAGGTCACTCCCAAGGGAAATATAATGGCTAATGAGGAGACGGGCCAATCCAGCAAGGAAGGGGTCTTTGCCGGGGGTGATATTGTTACCGGCGCAGCCACAGTAATCCTGGCCATGGGTGCAGGAAAGAAGGCTGCCCAGGCCATTGACCAGTATGTTAGAAACAAAGTGCGGGTGAGTTAGATGCGTCTTATAGTTAACGGCCAGGTGGGAGATTACCCAGAGGGCATCACTGTACGAAGGCTCTTAGAGGCTTTGGGTATCGAGAAAAAGCCTGTGGCCGTGGAACTAAACCGCGGTATAGTCCCCAGGCAAGAATTGGACCAGAAACTGCTAAAAGAGAATGACACCCTGGAGATTGTTACCTTTGTAGGGGGAGGTTAGTTAGTGGAGCAAGTTCTAACAAAGCAGGTCGCAGAAGATAAGCTTAGACTAGGCAAATACGAGTTTACCTCCAGGCTCTTTGTGGGCACGGGTAAATATCCCTCTTTAGAGATAATGAGGGAGGCCCTTGAGGCCAGCGGCACAGAGGTAGTTACCGTGGCAGTAAGGCGGCTGAACCTGAAAGACCCATCAGGAGAATCCCTTTTAGATTACATTGACACCAAAAAATATACTATCCTCCCCAATACTGCTGGCTGCTACAGTGCAGAGGAGGCTATCCGCACCGCATATCTGGCCAGGGAGGCAGGGTTCTCAGATATTATAAAGCTGGAGGTGTTGGGTGACGAAAGGACCTTACTGCCTGACCCTGTAGATACCCTGAAGGCCACAAAGCAACTGGTAAAGGATGGCTTTACAGTATTGGTATATACCTCAGACGACCCCATTATAGCCAGGAAGCTGGAGGACGAGGGCGCTACCAGCGTCATGCCTGCCGGCGCACCCATAGGCTCAGGACAAGGTATCTTGAATAGGAATAATATAAGAATCATTCTTGAAAACACCAAGGTACCTATCATCGTTGATGCTGGGGTGGGTACTGCCTCGGACGTGACCGTGGCCATGGAACTGGGCTGTGAGGGAGTCCTCCTTAATACAGGGGTAGCCCTGGCCAAGGACCCAGTGAAGATGGCCAGGGCCATGAAGCTCGCCTGTGAATCTGGTCGGCTGGCCTTCCTCGCCGGCAGGATTTCAAAGAAGCTCTACGCCAAGGCCTCCAGCCCTGAGAAGGATTTTTAAGGAACCTACCGTTGTTAGCCAAACGCATCATCCCCTGCCTGGACGTTAAAGGGGGCCGTGTCGTAAAAGGTACAAGGTTTCTTAATCTACAGGATGCTGGCGACCCCGTGGAGGTAGCAGCCTTTTATGACCAGGAGGGCGCCGACGAGATTACCTTCCTGGATATTACCGCTTCCCACGAACAGAGGGATATTATCATAGATGTTGTAGCTAATACTGCTACCGAGGTCTTTATACCTCTAACAGTAGGCGGTGGGATTAGAAACTTGGAGGATATACGCCGTCTCCTGAAGGCAGGGGCGGATAAGGTATCGATAAACACGGCGGCGGTGAAGGACCCTGAACTGATAAATCATGCCTCCCGTCGCTACGGCAGCCAGTGCATAGTGGTTGCTATTGACGCAAAGAGAATTCCTCTAGCAACCAGTCGTGACCAAGGAAGACCCCTTCCAAGCGTACCGTCCAACACCCTGCGATGGGAGGTTTATATAAATGGCGGTCGCACCCCAACAGGACTTGATGCCCTGGAGTGGGCAAAGGAGGCAGAGGCCAGGGGGGCCGGAGAGATACTCCTAACCAGCATGGACTGCGACGGCACTAAGGAGGGGTACGATTATGAGCTCACCCGCAGGGTGTCAGAGTCTTTAGACATACCAATCATTGCCTCTGGGGGTGCAGGCAGACTAGAGCACTTTTACGAGGTCTTCACCAGTGGCAAGGCCGATGCAGCACTAGCGGCCTCGGTCTTTCACTATAGGGTGTATTCTATCTCTGAGGTAAAACGCTTCTTGGCAGAAAAGGACGTTCTAGTACGGTTCTAGGCCTTTCACTCCGATTTTGGGTAGTGTCCTAATTTGCCAAATTTAACAACTCTTGCCATGTCCAAACATGATTTGTAATGCCCGCTTTCATTGCAGGTGTCATGCCTAAAGTCCTGTGTACCCTCATAAAATTGTAGTGGGTAAAATGCAAGGCTAAGGCCGCCTTGAGGTTTTCTAATTTCTTTGAGAAGGCATTGGTCAAACGTGTGAACCTACGCATTTGCATCCGCATCGTGAGGTTTTGCCTTTCTATATAACTAGTAGAAATAAATCTGGGGTCAGGATTGCCATTTACTACCGTGGATAATGTCCCTGATACTTTTGGTGGGGAATATCTCCCAGGGCCAGGATTTATAGCCCCGTATATTTTTGATAATTGAGCATAGTCAATATCGGTTCCAAAAGTGTTTTTCACAGCCCAAAGATATGCCCGAAAGTTATCCGTGGTTAACTGGATACGTCCATTTCCCTGTAATCGTTTCTGTAGTTCCTTCATAAATTCGAAAGCTGTACAACTATCTCGCTTGCCTACAGCGAATGCAGGTACTAGCTTTGTATCAGCGTCTAAGC
>JAUQZZ010000011.1 GCA_030586765.1 Candidatus Brocadiales bacterium
GGGTGAAGATAAGGCGTAATCCCAACTGCCCGGTCTGTGGGGATAAGCCCACGATAAAAGAACTTATAGATTACCAGGAATTCTGCCAGGTCCATTTCTAAAGGGGGCTATAGATGGCCAAGATAGGATTCTTGCTCACCCTGGGACCCTTCCAATTCGAGAATTGGGAGACGGCCTATAAGATAGCCAAGGCGGCAATAGATAAGGGGCACGAGGTAAAGATGTTCTACTACCTGGACGGGGTGTACAATCCCATAAAGTACCAGACCTTCCCTGACATGGCCACTCTTCCCAAGGACCGCTTTGCGGAGCTAGTAGGAAAGGGGGCGAAGATTATTGCCTGCGGCATCTGCGTTAATGCCAGGGGACTGGAGAAAGGGAAGGACTATATAGAAGGGGTTGTAGTAGGGGGACTGCCGGATTTTGCAGAGATTGTGAGTGATGTAGATAAACTGATAACCTTGTGAGGGGTTGAAATGGCCCAGAAGAACGTTGTTGTTACAATGAACCAGGCACCCTACGGTAGTATATATTACACAGAAGGGCTCAGGGCAGCGGTAGGGGTGACCAGCGGTGTTGACGAGAATAAAGTGGCCGTGGTGTATTTGGGCGACGGTGCATACTTTACCATCTTAGGGGTGGATAGGAAGGATACTGATAGGTATATAGGCACCCTTCGTAAGCAGGGCTCAAGGTTGGTGGTGGAGAGGGAATCCCTTAAAGAGAAGGGTATAAAGGAGCGCGAGGTGGCCCCTGAGTTTGAGATAGTCTCTCGCAAGGAAGTCTTTGAGCTTATTAATGGTGCGGATTTTGTTATAGATTTCTAGGAGAGAGCCTTGGGGAATCTCTATCTGGTTAATAAGTCCTATGGAGAAAACGGCCTCAAGCTGGCCAAACTGGATAAAGAGGCCCAGGTAGTGCTTATCCAGGATGGTGTCTACGTAGATGCCAGACGTTTCTTGGGTTCAAAGGTAAAGGTTTATGCCGTAAGAGACGACGTCCTAAAGAGGGGTCTTACAGACAGGATTGCCAATGATGTAGAATTTATCGATTATAACGAACTGGTTGATTTGATAGTGGGAAATAAAGTAATAAACTTCGCTTAGGAAGGATTAGGGATGGTTTCTTTAAGGGAAAAACAGCCTCAGCTTTCTATAGATATTCGTGGCAAGATGTGCCCTTACACCCTGATAGACACCAGGGATTCCTTAAAAGGTATTTCCAAGGGGCAGGTGCTGGAAGTGGTGTGTGATTATGAGCCTGCTGCCAAGAACACAATCCCCAACTTCTGCCAAAAGAAGGGTTATCCCATAGAGATCGTCCAGCTCGCCGAGGGCCAGTGGAAGATCTTTATTGAAAAGGCAGACTAATACCCCTTTCCCTGTTCTTGTATCCCCGAGGAGTAGAGACATTGCAGGAGTTTCCACGCCTTTTTTATGCAATAGAGGTCCTGGCCATAGTGGTATTCTTGGTAGGCATCCTTGCCAACCTGAGCTTCTGGCTCAGGGGTGGGCTGTCAAGGAGCAGGAATGGTAGCCTCACTGAGAAACTCTCCTATCTTCTGAGGAGTTCTTATCAGGTTGCTTTCAATAAAGGTTTCCTAAGGTTCCTCTCCCTGGACCTGATCCTTCAGAAGACCCTCACCAGAGAAGACCCCACCCGATGGCCCATGCACTTTCCCCTCTTCCTGGGATTCTGTGCGCTCTTCTTTATAGGGAGTCTTGGTGACCAGTTTACCCAGTGGGGGCTACTTGATATAGATAAAGACACCCCATGGTTTGCCTTTACCAATGATGTAGCTGGGATGATACTCCTTGTGGGCCTCTTCCTTGCCCTCCACCGCCGCTACATCCTGAAACTCCCCTATCTAAAGACCTTCTTTGAAGACAAGGTAGTAGTCCTACTACTTCTTATTTCTCTGGTAAGTGGTTATGTGGTGGAGGGGTTTCGTCTCCTGGCAGGGCATAGCGCCTTAGAATCCAGGGCCTCCTTCGTGGGTGCAGGTCTGGCTACTATCTTCTTGCCCTTAGACCTCAACTGGTCCACAGCCCACCTTTACACATGGTGGTTTCACGGCCTGGTCTCCCTGGCCTTCTTCGCCTACATACCCTACTCCAGGGCCTTTCACCTCTTTGGCACCTCTTTGACTCTGATACTCAACTCCCTAGACCACAGGGCCTCCTTCTTGGGTATAGCACCAGGGGGAAAGGCCCCAAATTTTACCTTAAAACAGCTTATCGAGCTTTCTGGCTGTACTCGATGCGGAGAGTGCCTCAGGGTCTGTGAGACCTATAAGAATCGTGTCGTTGACCCTATTGCCCCCGCCATCAAACTGAAAGAGATGAGGAGCCATCTCCTCCATAAATATGGTCCTGGGTGGGCCTCCTGGCTCCTGGGAGGGAGGGCCTATTCGCAACAAGACCTCTTCACTCTATCAGAGGCAGCCTTCCGTTGTACCCTCTGCACCTACTGTAGCCACGTGTGTCCTTCCAGGATAGACCTCTCCAACATATGGTATTCCTTAAGGCAGGAGTATTCCACAGGGGTGGGCATCTACCCGAAGGGCTTCCAGCACATCCGGGACGGTGTGGCCAGGGAAGGGAACATCTTTAACTACCCCAATGTGGAGCGGGCCTTATGGGTGGACTTCCTGGAGGAAGTACCCTCTCTGGGGCTTCAAAAACCTAAGGCAAAAGTGGTATACTTTGTAGGCTGCGTCTCCAGTTTTTCACCCCTGGCCCAGGACATACCTCAGGCCTTTAGCAGCCTGCTGATAAAGGCAGGAGTAGACTTTACTGTGATGGGACCTGATGAGTGCTGTTGTGGGTTCCCCCTTATGGCAGCGGGGATGAAGGACAAGATGGATGGGCTTAGGAAGCACAATATAGAGAGGGTGAGGTCTATAGGGGCAGATACCGTTATCTTTAACTGCCCCTCTTGTTATATGACGTGGAAAAAGGAGTACGCACCCCTCATGGAGGGTGTGGCCCTCAAGCACTCCACTGAATATCTTAGGGAGCTTATAGGGGAGGGAAAGCTCAGGCCCAGGGAGAATAGGCTCAAGGTTACCTACCACGACCCATGCGACCTGGGGAGAAATATGGAGGTGTACGAACCACCCAGAGAGGTTATACAGTCCATCCCGGGCATTAATTTCCGGGAGACGCGCAATAAAAAGGCCAGGGCCATATGCTGTGGTGGTGGAGGGGTGCTGGAGGCCGCAGACCCCATCATGGCCTCAGAGATATCCTACAGCACCTATAATTCCTTCCTGGATACCGGGGCCGAGGCCCTTGTAGTAGCCTGCCCTCAATGTAAACGCATGTTTCAGGGGGCAAGGAAATATCTGGCAGGCAAGATGACTGTGATGGACGTAACGGAACTGCTGCTAAGGTCTCTCTAGAAGAGGATTCCCTCCATGGCCAAGTACGAGGATGTTTTTTTGCCCGATGAATTTTATTACGACCACAAGGACCATCTCTGGGCAAAGATAGAGGGTGGGAAGGTAAGGGTAGGGCTGGACATGTTTGGACAGAAGGCAGCAGGCACGGCCGCTTACGTGAAGCTTCTCCCTGTGGGCAAACCTGCAACAAAAGGGAGGTCCTTTGGTTCCCTGGAGGCTGGCAAATACATAGGGCCCCTTAAGGCCCCTGTCAACGGGAAGATTATAGAGGTGAATCAAGAGGTTATTGCCGAACCCAGGATGGTAAATACTGACCCTTATGGTAAGGGCTGGTTTGTGGTAATAGAGCCCAGTAACCTGGAGAAGGACCTGGAAGACCTGGTGCAAGGGGCCTTACACATCCAGACCTGGCTGGAAAAGGAGTACAAAGAGTATAAGGAAAAGGGGCTCTTTGCAGAGGAAGAGAAGAAATAGGGGCAAATGTAGCGCAGACCTTCAGGTCTGCCAGGCAGGTCTAAAGACCTGCGCTACAGGTCTTGATTTTCAGAGGTTCACAGTGAATATGCAGAACAAGATAGTATTTTACGCCCCGGGGCTCAAGCGCTACGAGACTTCAGAGTTCAAACAGCTAACCCCGGAGAATTTTCTGCCCATAAGTGTTACAGGAACTTACTGTGCCCTGGATTGTGACCACTGTAAAAGACAGCTTCTTCGCTTTATGAGGCCTGCCACAACACCTGGGAAGCTCCTCGAGACATGTAGAGAGGCGGTAAAGAGGGGCACTAGAGGGGTTCTCATCTCAGGTGGTTGTGACCTGCGAGGCAGCGTCCCCCTGGAAGATTTCTTCCCCGCCCTTTCCTATATAAAAAACCGCCTGGGTCTAAAGGTCTTTGTCCACACCGGGCTTGTGGGAAATACCCAGGCCCTAGGACTAAAGAAGGCCTCGGTGGATGCCGTGCTTATAGACATAATAGGCAGTGATGAGACCATCAAGGAGGTGTATCACCTAGAAGCAGGTGTGGCCCACTACCAGGCTGCCCTAAGGTTCCTGACCCAGCACGAGGTCTCCATAATGCCCCATATAGTCCTGGGGCTCCATTATGGCAAGTTAAGGGGAGAAGAGACGGCATTGGACCTGGTGTCCCAATACAGGCTAAAGGCCCTGGTGATAGTCATACTGACGCCCCTTTTAGGTACCCCCATGGAGGCTGTTAGGCCTCCCTCCTGTAAAGAAGTTGGGGACTTCTTTAAGAAGGCCAGAGGAAGGCTCCCCGCTACCCCCATCATCCTGGGTTGTGCCAGGCCCATGGGGGAGTATAAACAGGAGGTGGATAGGCTGGCCATTGACGCAGGGCTAGATGGAATAGCCTTCCCTTCGGAGGGGGCCGTTTCCTATGCCAGGGAGAGGGGTTTGGAGGTGGTCTTCATGGAGAGTTGCTGTGGCCTGGAACTCCCTAGCCCTTGTTTAATCTGACCTTTTCTGCTATCTTAGGGCGCAGGGCACACCGAAGCCAACCCATCCTGTATTTTTCCTTAAAGGAGGAAGGAGATTGGAAAAAACCCTCCAGAGTGAAACCGTTTACGGTGGTAGGAAGCTGCGTCTTCAAGTAGACCAGGTGGAGCTGCCTAGTGGCAGACGCACCACTAGAGAAGTGGTGTATCATCCTGGCTCAGTAGGTATCGTTCCTGTGACCAGGGAAGGAGATGTATTCCTGATAAAGCAGTACCGCTATGCCGTAGGCTCGGCCATTTATGAGATACCAGCAGGGACTATGGAGAAGTGGGAAAGTCCAGAGAAGTGTGCTATGAGGGAATTAGAGGAAGAGACAGGCTTCATAGCCAGAAAGCTAGAAAAGCTGGGTCAATTCTACACATCCCCAGGGATAATGAACGAAATAATGCATCTTTATAAGGCTACCCATCTGGTAAAAGCGGGGAAGGCTAGGCCTCCTGAAGAGGAGAACATTGAGGTGGTGAGAATAAGGCTCAGTCAGGCTATGGATATGATTAAGAAGGGCGAGATTACCGACGGCAAGACTATTTGTGGTATCTTTTGGGTAGTTTGCGCAGCACCCACGAAGGAGACCTATTAGAGGCTGCTTACCAGAAGGGGCTTGTTAAACTCGCAGAAGCCTGTGATGAAGGGGGCCTTCCTAATGGTATCTGAGCCTGTTCGAGGACCTAGTGGGAGAGAATACGTAAATAATAACATCTTGGAACTTCTCCTTGCGGAAGGAGGTGGCGAGAGGCTACCTATTCCGACTCACCACATAATCGGCTAGGTCCATAAGGGCGGTCTTGTGCTGGGAATCTGGCAGAATAGAGAGTTCTTCCTTGGCCTCTTGGGCAAAACTGCGTGCCTTGTTAATTGAATACTCTACAGCATCGTGTTCCGTGAGAAGCTCCAGCACATTTCCACGGTTTTCGTGGTTGAAGTTCTGGAATATCCAGGCATAGGTGCTTTCCCTCCTGGCCTTGGGGAGGGCCCCTACCAATCTTATTAAGGGCAGGGTAAGCTTTCCCTTCTGGATATCAGAGGATAGAGACTTACCCATATCCTCCTCACTCCCTACTATGTCTAGGCAATCATCTATTATCTGGAAGGCCATGCCAATCTTTAGACCGTAGCGGGTCAGGGCCTCTTGAAGCCTTCTGTTGGCCCCTGCGAACATTGCTCCCAGACGGCAACTTGTAGCACACAGACTGGCAGTCTTTCGCTCTATAATATCCAGGTAGTCTGCCTCTGTGAGTTCAAGGTCGTAGCGGCTTTGGAGCTGCGTAAGTTCTCCTTCACACATAATATTTACCGTCTGAGACATGATGTAGGTAGCTAGTTGTGAATCCATAGAGGCAAGGATAGTGAAGCCCCTGGACCAGATGTAATCCCCAAGGAGTATAGATATTTCTCTACCCCACCTGGAGTTTATGCTTTCCACGTGCCTCCGCATAGTGGCTTCGTCTATTATATCGTCATGAATCAAGGTAGCTATGTGGACCAATTCCACTACAACTGCCAGGTCCATATGCTGAGGTGTAATCTTGCCGCAGGTCTTTCCTGAGAAAAGGAGTAGGGCGGGTCTAAATCTCTTACCCTTGTATCTGCTTACATGCAGGATTAGTTCCCCCATCTTTTTTTGTTGGGAGGCCAGGTCTGTGTATAGGCGGCTTTCAACCTCCTGCATGGAGGGCAAAATAGGGCTCATTATTTCTAAGATGTCCATTGTCTTCCCTTAGCGGCAGAACAGGGTTTAGAGGGCAAGTAATACTATCAAGATAGGTCTTAAATGTCAATCATCTTCTTTTAGGTAAACTTTAGAACGAGTGTGGGGCGGCTTATGTAAGCGGTCACTAGGCCCAAGAGAAAGGCCTCTAGACCATCCCACACTTAATTGAAACTTACCTTTTAGACCATCTTTGCAGCTTCCACAGCGTTTCTTAGGAGCATGGCCACCGTTACTGGGCCAACCCCCCCAGGCACAGGAGTAATAAAGGAAGCTACTTCCTTCGCCTCTTGGAAGTTAACATCTCCTACGATTTTCATCTTTTGTTTACCTTTTTTGTCTAAAACTGGTTTTCCTTCGGCATCAAATTCTGGCACCTTGTTGATACCTACGTCTATGACTACAGCGCCGGGTTTAATCATATCTCCTCTAAGGAGGCCTGCCTTACCTGCGGCGGCTACTAGTATATCGGCCCTCTTAGTGTGAAGGGTCATATCCCTTGTAGCAGTATGGCATATGGTGGGTGTGACGTTAAGGTCTAAAAGAAGCAGGGCTACAGGCTTTCCTACAATAGCGCTCCGTCCGATGATGGTAGCCTCCATGCCCCTGGTTTCTACTACTGAGCTTTTTATAAGCTCTATTACTGCCATAGCCGTACAGGGTGCAAGCCTGGCCTTCCCGTATACTAGTTGTCCCATACTGGCCAGGTTCATCCCCTCCACGTCTTTCAGAGGGGAGATAGAGGACTGTACCCTCTGGGCATTTATCCCTTTAGGCAGAGGCATTTGAAGGATAACCCCTGTAATAGAAGGGTTACTATTAAGGCCTTCTATGTGGGCAATGAGGTCCTTTTCGCTGAGCCCTTCTGGTAGGTCTTCCAGGGTGTATCTTATATCTATCTCCTCGCATAGTTTACTCTGGCTACGGATGTAGACCTCGGAGGCAGGGTTCTTGCCCACCTGTACCGCTACGAGATGGGGTATCTTTCCATTCCTCTTCAAGGTCTGTACCTCTTTATGCAATTCCTCTCTTATCTTGTTGGCTAAGGCTTCTCCGTTGATAAGTTGTGCCGTCATCTAAGGTTCCTCTGTTACGGATGGATGGAAGGAGGAAAACACTCTAAGCTAAAATATTATAAAGAGTAAGGAGGGGGTTGCAAGGGAAAAACCTCTCCCACCTCAGAGACCAATCTCGTACGTCTTTGGTAGTAATACTTGGGCATGGGTAACTTCCATAAGAAGATTCCGCAAACCGCCTTACGGGTTAGGTGTGTTATCTTATCCAGAGTGTTACCCGTGTCTATATACTCTACAATCTTTGTCACATTTTGATTGACAAGCCTGTGGGATGCACTATAATCTGGCTTTTCCTATGAAACTTCTTAAGAAGGTTTTCACAGAGATATCCTTAAGCCTCGTTATCTCTGGCCTCTCTGTATGGCTGGGCTTAGAAGGTCTTGCCTTCCCTCAGGATATAATCACCATAGAGGTCACACCCAATCCCATTGACATCCAGGCTGGTGGCATATCTACATGGCAAAAGGAGGGTGCAAGGGTCTTTGAGGCCAGTGGGGATGTGAGGATAAGCCAGGGGAAGGTCATGATAAGCGCCGACGACGCAATATGCTGGTTCTATGAACAAGAGGCTGGTCAGCAAACAGAGGCCAAGATGGATGTCCACTGCATGGGGAAGGTGGTCCTTATACAGGATCGCAAAAAGGAGAGGTATGCGGAGCTCTACGTCCGCCTGGAGACCACCGCTGGGGTAGTGGTGAATCCCTATGCCGGGGGCGGCATTGGGACCCTTGAAGAGGAACCGCCTGGAGGTCTTTACCCAAGGACAAAAAAGATAAAAGAACTGGGTAAGGGAGAATTTGCTGTTAAAAAACCCCTTAAGGACATAGAGGTAATTAGCCCCCCTGGCGAACCAGAGGTGGTAGATATCGTAGCTGACGACCTTGATAGCTGGATAGAAGGTAATACGAGAATAGTGGTAGCTCTTGGCGATGTTGATATACGAAGGGCAAAAACTACTATGAAAGCGGATAATGCTATCCTTTGGTTCGATCAGATAGAAGAAGCGGGCAAGAAACGCCAGGTCTACAAAGAACTCTATGCCCAGGGCAATGTAACCCTTATTACAGAAAAGGATGTGACTACAGCAGATAAAATCTTCCAGAACTTCAAGGAAAATAAAGCCATATACATAAATCCCAGGTTGAAGACCCCCATGCCCGACATGCCCCCCATGGTTGCCTACGTGAAGGGAAAGGAGATGAAACAGCTAACCTCAGAAGAATATCTCCTCAAAAACGGCACCTTCACTACCTGCAGTTTCGGACACCCACACTACCACGTCAGGGGGGCAGCAGTGACCATAACCCAGAGAACGTACACACCCAAGAAAAAACAAGAAAAAGAGCGCTATTGGGAGGCCGTCTCCAGGCACAACGTCTTCTATGTGGGTAAGATACCCCTAGCCTTCCTGCCTGTCTATAAATATAGTACGAGGGAAAAGGAGCACCTCCTGAGAGCGCTGAGCGTTGGCTCTTCCAGCCGCTACGGCCGTTTTGTACGCACGGATTGGAACCCCTATGCCCTGGGCGTCTTTGGCCCAGAGCCCGAGATAGGCAAGTGGAGCAACCTCACGATTGAGGCAGACTATCTCTCTCTGAGAGGACCCGCAGGAGGCGTCAATTTCGAATACGATCGGGAGGATCTGGGGATGGAGGGCCTCTTGGATACATACTTTATTAGCGACAAAAAGGCTTCAGACCAGAATCCTACCAAAGAAAAAATTGAACACAAAAACCGAGGAAGGGTGCTGTGGCGCCACAGGGACCAGTTGACTGAGTATTGGCGTATGGACGCAGAACTCTCCCTGCTCAGTGACAGGGGCTTCATGAGAGAATTCTTTGAGCGGGAATTTAAAGAAGGTAAGGCCCAGGAAACAGACCTATACTTCAGGAGACTTAAGGATAATCAAGGCACTACCTTCCTCCTAAAGAGACAAATCCATGGTTTCGACACAGGCCTAGAGACCTTGCCCCAGATAAACTACAGGCTTATAAGCCAGCCCTTATGGGAGGATAGACTAAACTTTACCTCCCAGTCCGAGATGTCCTATCTAGACTTTAAGATTGACGACGAGATGGACGTAAGGAGCCCTAAGACCTTTGAAAAGCTTAAAAGAACCACAGGTGATAGCTTTAGGGTGGATACAGATAACACCCTTAGCCTGCCCTTCCAGTTTTGGGTTATGAAGGTCAGCCCCTTTGTGGGATCCCGTGTAACGGGTTACAGTAAGAGCCTGGAAGATACGGGGCCTAACGATGGCCCTCCCGAAGGGAGGCTTATAGGTAGCCTTGGTCTTGATTCAAGTACCAGTTTTTGGCGTATCTATAGCCTGGAGAGCAAGCTCCTGAGGATCCACAAGCTCAGGCATGTGATTACTCCGGAATTCCGCTGGGTCGCTGCCCCAGTGGTTACAAAGGATCCCGACGACCTCTTGCAATACGACTCCAGAGATGCTATAGACAACTTTCACAGTGCTGTTATACGCTTAAGGAACCGTATGCAAACGCGCCGCGGCCCACCCTGGAAGATGCGCACCGTGGACCTATTAGACCTTGGCCTCGAACTCCATCTCCAGGGCCCTACAAAGGAAACCCCTCGCGGCTTCGTCACTCACAACGTTGGCAATGCAGAGGGCTTCGTAGTGCCCGAAAGGGATAGCTTCCTTCAATTCGACCTTCGTTCACAAGTCACCGACAGGATAACCCTGGCCTCTGAACGTAATGAATATAATATCAATGACTTACAACTAGATGTCTTTAACTTGGGGATGAGTTTCCAGAGGTCCCCCACCTGGGGACATTTTGTTGGCTACAGATTCTTAAAAGACACGTCCACAGCAATGACCATCGGCACAAACATCTTAATTGGTGATAAATGGAATCTGAATTTTGGGGAGACCTTTGCCTTCAAAACCAAGACAGCAAAGGCAGACAGCACTTCAAAGAATCTAGCCTCGAGCTTTTCCTTCTCGAGAGATGCACATGATTGGACTAGTGGTTTTTCTCTGAATTTTGACGTTGCCAACCGCAACACCACCTTTAGCTTTTTTGTGCAGCCTAAGGGCATAAAAAGAGGCACTGGGCGCGGCTACAGCTTTTAAGGAGAAGACCATGACCAAGGCGGTTTACCCTGGCACCTTCGACCCCTTGACCTACGGACACCTGGACCTTATAGAAAGGGGTAGCAAGGTTTTTGATGAGATAGTGGTGGCCCTCGGAGATAATCCCCTGAAAACGCCCCTATTTACTGTGGAAGAAAGGAAGAGGATGATCGTTGACCATACAAAACATCTCAAAAACGTAAAGGTAGATTGCTTTGAGGGTATGCTTGTGGATTACTTGAAGAAGCAAAAGACAAATATCATCCTCAGGGGTATCCGAACCGTATCAGACTTTGAATGGGAATTCCAGAGGGCCCTTACCAATCGTGCCCTGAAAAAAGACGTTGAGACTGTCTTCATCATGACTAGTGAGCAGTATTCCTTTTTGAATTCCAGTCTTATAAAGGAAGCTGTTAGCCTGGGGGGAGACGTTAGCGCCTTTGTTCCTGCCAGTATAGGAAAGCTCCTGAGAGAAAGACTCCTTCGGAAAAGGGTCTTCTGATTTATACCTCTTGTTCCCTCAAGGCCAGCTAATCTATGAAATTGAAAATCCTGGCTCTAGGCGACATAGTAGGCCGACCGGGTCGGGAGATCATTGAAAAAAAACTCCCACAGCTCATAAAAGAGGAAGCCATCGATTTTGTGGTAGCTAACGGAGAAAACTCAGCCGGAGGCTCGGGTATAACCCTTGAGGTGGCTGAGAAACTCTTCTCCGCTGGCCTAGACGTTATTACCACAGGAGACCATATCTGGAAGAAAAAAGAGATTATACCTGTCTTGGAAAGGGAGCCAAGGATACTGAGACCAGCAAACTACTCCCCCCTGGCTAAAGGAAGGGGTTGGGTTGTGGTGGAAGACCATAGGGGACACCTAATAGGGGTAATAAACCTTATTGGCCGAGTCTTCATGCAACCTGTAGATTGTCCCTTCCGTACAGTAGACCAGATACTAAAGGAGGTCTCTAAAAAGACCTGTATCATCCTCTTGGATATGCATGCCGAAGCCACCTCGGAAAAGATTGCTATGGGATGGTATCTAGATGGCAGGGTAACCGCTGTAGTAGGAACCCATACCCACGTCCAGACGGCCGATGAAAGGGTCCTGCCTGGAGGCACGGCCTATATTACAGACCTGGGGATGACAGGCCCTTACCGGTCTATTCTGGGCAGAGATATAGACAGGGTTCTTAAGGCCATCGTGACGCAGATGCCCACACGCTTCGACGTGGCGGAAAAAGACGTGCGAATGAGCGGTGCGATAATCACAGCAGACCCCTCCACAGGGAAGGCCGAGGATATTAAGAGATGGGTGGTACACGGAAGTGACTAAAATACCCACTTTAAAGACTCTAGCTACAAGGGCTTTGCAGAAACTAGAAGATGGTCAACTTAATTTAGACGAATCTCTTGCAAAATGCAAAAATGTTATTAAAATATAACAAATTTTAGGCCCCACACAGGGGTGAGAAGGGTAAAGTAGAGATTGATACAACTAGTGAAAGAACGTCTTGTAAGGATAGCCCAGGCAGAAGGTAAATAACAAGGGTTATTAAAGGAGAAAAGATGTCGAGACTACTAAACACCATTAATGGCCCAGAAGACCTAAAGGGGATACCCCTGGAAGAGCTTCCCCACCTCGCCGAGGAGATAAGGGAAGTGATTATTGATGTGGTATCCAAGAATCCTGGCCACCTATCTTCTAACCTGGGGGTGGTGGAGCTTACAATGGCCCTGCACTACTGCTTTAATTTTAAGGAGGACAAGCTTGTTTGGGACGTAGGCCACCAGTCTTACGTGCATAAGCTTCTCACGGGCAGGAAAGAGGCCTTTCACAGCCTTCGGCAGTATAAGGGCCTTAGCGGATTTCCAGACAAGAAGGAAAGTCTTTACGATCCCTTTACCTGTGGCCACAGCGGTAATGCCATCTCTAGTGCCCTGGGATTAGTCTGCGGGGGCGACATCCTAGGTAAAGAAAGAAAAGTAGTGGTTGTGGTAGGAGATGGTGCTATGGGGGCAGGTATGTCCTTTGAAGCCCTGAACCATGCTGGAGACCTAAAAAAGGATCTCCTTGTAGTCTTAAATGACAACGAGATGGCCATCTCAAGGACCGTTGGCGCCGTGGGTAAATACCTTACCCAGATACGTACCTTGCCTCTCTACAACGAATTCAAGAAGGAGCTACATCATGTTCTAAATATCCTCCCTATCTTTGGTAAACCCATGGAGAACGTCCTTGAACACCTTACTGAGGCGGTAAAAAGGGGAATGACCCCAGGCCAGATATTTGAGGATTTAGGATTCAGGTATTACGGTCCAGTAGACGGACACAATATCCCTCCACTCATAGGTACCCTCAACCGTTTAAAACACCTGAAAGGCCCTATGCTCCTCCATGTCATTACCCAGAAGGGTAAGGGCTTTGAGCCTGCCCTGCAGAATCCTACTCGATTCCACAGTGCAGGGGCCTTCCAGCTTTGCAATGGTAAGGTAGTGGAAGTGTCCCAGGCAAAAAAGACCTCCTATACCAAGGTCTTTGGCCAGGCCCTGGTAGAACTGGCCGAGGAAAAGGATAAGATAGTGGCCATTACCGCTGCTATGCTCGATGGCACAGGGCTTACCACCTTCAGGGAAAAATTTCCCCAAAGGTACTTAGACGTAGGCATCTGCGAGCAGCATGCCATCGGACTGGCTAATGGACTAGCGGCCTCGGGTCTAAAACCCGTTGCGGCCATATACTCAACCTTTCTCCAGCGGGCCTACGACCAGGTCTTTCACGATGTCTGCCTCCAGGAGAAGGAGAACGGGGTAGTCTTTGCCATGGACAGGGCAGGCCTGGTGGGCAATGATGGCCCTACCCATCACGGTGTCTTTGATATCTCCTATCTCAGACATCTGCCCGGTATCAAGCTTATGGCTCCAAAGGACGGCAGGGAACTGAGACGGATGCTAAGACTGGCTGTAGAGTTCCAGGGGCCTGTAGCCATCCGCTACCCTAAGGATAGCATACCTGACGAAGAACTTGACTTGCCAGACCGCCACTTCTCCGTGGGAGAGGCGGAGGTCTTAAGGGAAGGCTCTGATGGCGCCATTATCGCCTACGGCGCCACGGTCTACCCTTCCTTCCAGGCTGCGGAAAAACTCAATAGAGAAGGGATAGAGGCCACCGTTATCAACGCCCGTTTTGCAAAACCCTTGGACAAGGCCCTTATCCTTGAGGCCGTCAAAAACCATCCCTTTGTCCTGACCGTTGAGGATCACAGTCTAGCCGGAGGCTTCGGCTCCGCCGTATTAGAGATGCTATCTGAGGAAGGAGAAGATGTAAGAAAGGTGCGTAGGCTGGGCATTCCAGACAGGTTTATAGAGCATGGCTCAAGGGAGGTGCTGCTGAGGATACTAGGGCTTGATTCAGAAGGCATCTACAAGAGATTTACCCTAGAGATGGAGAAGCTTGGGTTTTATCCTCTTAAGGTGGCCAGAAACCGATAGATTGGATGAAGAGGGCACTAATTATCGGAGATACAAGAAAGCCCAAGATACAAAGTGCCCTTCAGGAGCTGAATTCGTGGCTAAAGGAGAGGGCTCAGACTATCATCCTTGACCTTGCCCAGGAGGAGGAAAAAAGGTCCTTGGAAGGGGACATAGCCGTAGTCCTGGGGGGCGATGGTGCCTTCTTGAGGGCCTCAAGGATAGTAAGTCCCTTTGGTATCCCCCTGGTAGGGGTACACCTGGGAACCTTTGGCTTCTTAGCAGAGCTTACACCAACAGATATGTACGACTATTTAGAAAAGGCCTTAAGAAACGAATGCCGAATAGTCCCAAGGATGCTCTTGAACTGCCGGCTCGAGCGTGGACAGAAAGTTATAAAGGAGTCCTTAGGCGTTAATGATGCAGTAATATCCAGGTCATCTCTGTCGAGGCTTATATCCATAAGACTTTTCATAGATGAAGAAGAGGTAACCGTTTATAGTAGTGATGGCCTGATTGTGTCCACCCCTATGGGCTCAACGGCTCACTGCCTGGCAGCGGGTGGACCTATTTTGTCTCCCGACCTGGACGCCTTTGTTATCTTGCCCATCTGCCCCCACACCTTAACCAACAGGCCCCTAGTGATCTCAAGCGACTCTAGGATAGAGATGGAGCCCACCAGTGAGGGGGTTGAGATAGGCCTGACTGTAGACGGACAGGTCTACGAGGATATCCTTCCAGGAGATAGGATAAAGGTGGAAAGGGCCAGGCTCCCTCTACGATTTGTTGATACAGGAATAAGGAGCTTTTACGCCGTGTTGAGGGAGAAATTGGCTTGGGGAGGTAGTCCAAAGTATGGTAGTAGTTAAAATAAATAAGAACCTTTGTAAGGGTTGTGAACTCTGCGTGCCCTTTTGTCCCCACTCCTCTATAGAGATGTCCCGTTCCTTGAATGACTATGGACTCCATACCGCTTATTTTAAGAAGGGCTATCCCTGCAATGGATGTCGAGATTGTGCAATAATGTGCCCGGAGGCCGCCATAGAGATATTCCATGTCCAATAAACACCTGATGACAGGGAATGAGGCCGCTGCAGAGGCTGCCATCCAGGCAGGCTGCAGATACTATTACGGCTATCCCATCACCCCCCAGAACGAACTGATGAATCATATGGCCATGAGGATGCCCCAAGTGGGTGGGACTTTCATCCAGGCAGAGAGCGAGATAGCGGCCATATACATGGCCTATGGCAGTGCTGCTGCAGGAGCCAGGGTGATGACCTCCTCCTCTAGTCCTGGTATAAGCCTTAAACAGGAGGGCATCTCCTATCTGGCTGGAAGTGAGCTACCCTGCGTCATCGTAAATGTGCAGAGGGGAGGACCCGGCCTTGGGGATATTTCTCCCTCCCAGGCGGACTATTTTCAGGCCGTCAAAGGGGGCGGACACGGTGACTATCATACCCTTGTCTTGGCACCCAGTTCTGTCCAGGAATTGGCAGACCTGGTATACGATGCCTTTGATCTGGCAGACCGCTACCGTAATCCTGTCATGGTCCTAGGAGATGCCCAGCTTGGGCAGATGGTGGAGCCAGTGGAGTTCTCTAGGCCCCCCAGGACCTACTTCCCCAAGAAGAAGTGGGCCATCACGGGTGCAGAAGGCAGGCCACGAAATATAATAAAGTCCTTTTACCCTGTAAAAGGAGAGCTAGAGGAATTCAACCTCTACCTCCAAAGGAAATATCAAAAGATAGAGGAAAAAGAGGTCCGTTACGAAGAGATAAATACATACTACAGTGAGATAGCGCTGGTGGCCTACGGCACCTGCGCCAGGATCTGTAAAGAGGTAATTAGAAAGGCCTCTCCCTTGGGGTATCGCATTGGACTTCTTCGCCCCATCAGCTTGTGGCCTTTCCCAAAAGAGGCCCTGAGGAACCTCTCGGAAAGGGTAAAGGCCTTTCTGGTAATAGAAATGAGCGCAGGGCAGATGGTAGAAGACGTAAGATTGTCTGTTCTGGGACGCTGCCCCGTACATTTCTACGGGCGCACCGGCGGTGGAGTACCTTCTTCTAAGGCAGTCCTGGAAAAGGTCCTGGAGATAATCCCAACCGTAAGTGCCGGTCCTCTAGAGATGGCTGAGATGGGGTTACCGCCCAAGGTTGATTGAGTTCTATAAATCTCTTTTAGGTCTTTACTGGAGGTCTTATCAATAATGGAAGTTCTTTATTCACCACCAGAGACCCTTATAAGGACTTCTACCCATTACTGTCCTGGCTGTGGTCACGGTATAGTACAGCGACTCATTGCCGAGATTATTGATGAATGGGGAATAAGAGGCAAGACCATAGGTCTTGCCCCAGTAGGGTGCGCGGTACTGGCCTACAACTACCTGGACATAGATATGAGCGAGGCTGCCCACGGCAGACCCCCTGCTGTAGCAACGGGTATAAAAAGGGTTCACCCGGACAAACTGGTCTTTTCCTACCAGGGGGATGGAGACCTGGCCGCCATAGGTCTGGCTGAGACAATCCATGCCGCTAACCGTGGAGAGAACATTACTGTAATCTTCACGAATAATGCCGTCTACGGCATGACCAACGGACAGATGGCCCCTACCACCCTTTTGGGGCAGAGGACTCTGACCTCTCCAGAGGGAAGAAGCTCTAGCGCACATGGCTATCCCCTACGCATCTGTGAACTCCTGGCTACTGTAGAGGGAAGCAGCTACTTAGAAAGGGTTTCCATTACAAGCCCCGAGAATATAAACAAGGCAAAGGAGGCCATAAAGAAGGGATTCAAGACACAGATGGAAAAACGAGGCTTCTCCCTGATAGAGATACTTTGCCCATGCCCTGTGTACTGGAGGATGGGGGCAGTGGAATCTATGAGGTTTATCGATGAAGAGATGACCCGTACCTACCCTCTGGGTGTCTTTAAGGATTGGGAGAAGATCGCGACGTGACGGAAAAGGTTATCCTAGTAGGTTATGGTGGCCAGGGGATGATGCTCTTTGGAAGGCTACTGGCCCAGGCTGCTATGCTCGACGGTAAACAGGTCACCTTCTTCCCCTCCTACGGTACTGAGGTCCGTGGTGGTACCGCCTGTTACCACCTTATAGTTTCTACAGAAGAGATTTATTCCCCTGTGGTAGAAGAAGCAGATACCCTCATAGCCATGAATCAGCCTGCTTATCTAAAATCTAGGGATTATCTGAGACCTAATAGCCTCCTACTACTTAACTCCTCTATGGTAAGAAGGGAGGATAATTATAATGGTATTGAGGTCTACGAGATACCCGCTACTGAGATTGCTAATGAATTAGGTAACGTGGTGGCATCAAATATGGTGATGATGGGTGCGTACAATTACATTAAGAAACTTATCTCCATTCCCCTCTTCCTCAACTGCTTGAAACAGACCTTGAGAGGAAAGAAGGCTGCCCTCTACGAGATAAACAAGCTCGCCCTGGAGCGGGGCGAAGAATATCTAAAAAATGCCTATCTCCTTAAGGCCCCCACGATATAGATAACTCTGTCCTGGGCCCTTTATGAAACAAAAATGCCTTACCTTAGGACCTGTTGCACTATAAAACACCCCTGGCTGGCCTTCTGCCTCGTTATCTCCCTCCTTATCTTAGATAGCTGTTTATATAAGGGTAACTCTAAGCGGGAAACCCCAGAACCTGTAGCCGTGCAGGAGAAACACAGGCCACCACCAAAAGATTCCCACTCTCCCACCAATCTAGACGCGGAGATACAAAAAAAGTTTCTTGCCTTCTCCAGAGAAAAGGAAGAGATATACGACGAAATACTGAACAAACTCGTCGCCTTAGAGAAAAAACACCAGGCTCTCGAGGAAAAGATCTCTCTCCTGGAATTCCTTCAGGAAGAGAACGCTGACAAGACAAAGCAATCCAGGGAAGAAGTAGAGGCCGAGATTGAGCAACTGAGGGCCCAGTTAAAGGAGTATAATGCGCTGATGCTCAATATAATACAGAAAATAAGCACTGAACCAAAAAAGACGGTCCCGGAACAGCCCCTGCCCTAGAAAAACTAGGAGCCCCATTCTATAATATAATTGAATCAGGGGACTATAGATGGCGAAGCATGTTACCTTCATCCTTTTAGCAATCCTCTTAATTCTGCCCTGTTGGGTATTCCAGGGGAACGAGGCCCTGGGAGGAACAATAGGTCCACGAGTCTCCCAAGAGGAAGTTGAGCAGGCATACCGAGAACTCCAGGAGAGGAAACAGCTATATAAAGGGCAGCAGGAAGAAAAGGTAAAATCCGTGGGTTCTAGACTCCTGGCCCAGGTGGAGAGTCCCGCGAAGATAGACTTCCAGATTCAAGAAGAAGAGGCCGTTAACGCAGGGGCTACCTTCGGCAGGATAGTAGTTACCACAGGCATGATGAGGTTCATCCAGTCGGAGGACGAGCTGGCGGTGGTCCTTGGCCATGAAATAACCCACGTAGTGAAGAATCATATAATGAAGGGTATCATCTCTAATATCCCGCTTATTCTGGGTTCTATAGCAGCAGAAAGGGCTGCACCAGGCAGTGGAAGGATGGTTCAATTGGGAGGGAGCATCTTTACCCAGAAATTCAGCCGTGACATGGAGAGAGAGGCAGACTATTATGGCCTGCTCTATGCTCATAGAGCAGGCTTTGATGTAGAAGCGGGGATAGATATCTGGGAGAGGTTTGCCGTGGAACTCCCTGAGTCCCAAAGGTCTAGTCTCTTTAGCAGCCACCCTACTTCCACGGAAAGGCTTGCCAGGGCAAGAAAGGTGGCTACTACCCTAAAGGAAAAGGCTGAGGTAGAAAGCCCAGTTGGCAAGTTAGACCTCAGGAAGCCCACTGTTGAGGTTGAAGGTCCCCCTAGCCAGGGTACCCCTCCAGGGGGAGAGGTGGTAGCTAGAAAGAACTCCCCGGTCATCCATCGCCCAAGTTGTCCGCGCCTGGAGAATACTACGAGGCAGGAGCTGGTAAGATTTCCTTCCAGAGAGGAAGCCATAAAATCGGGAGGTAGACCCTGTCAGGTCTGCCAACCTTAGATTTTTATGACAAAAGAGAAGAGAAAGATAGGCCTCCCCAGATTAAAGTGCCCCAGCACCAAGGTCTTTAAGGATAAAAAGGGTAAAAGGACAAAAAGACCGACACCAGAAGAGCTGGAGGAATTAGGAGACTAACCATGCATAAGAGACTCCTTTTCATTGGGGTATTTATTACGATTCTTCTTATAGCGACACCCTCGGGGGCGGTATTGGTAGACCTCACAGAGGAGCAGGCACAAGAGGCCATCAAGTATGGCAAGGAAAAGAAGGATGCTGACTACCTGGAGTTCTTTAAAGAGTGGAGGGTAGACCTTGGTGATGGCAAAGGTAGTGCACGGGTGATAACGGAATTCTCCAAGGTGGCCTTTGAGGCAAAGAACCTACCCTTTGAGTATATCTCCCCAGGGAAAGGAGATATTGAAAAAATAAAGGAGGAACTTCGCGACAGACTGGCCTTCGGCGTGGCCCTTTATGGTGATACAGTAGACTTTGCTAAGGACTGCCAGGCATTCCTTAGGTACAAAAATAAGACCCTCCGTACTACAGAAGAAAGACATACCGAAGTCGCCGAATCTACCCGGTCATGGCCCAAATCCCCAGCCTACAAGGCCATCTGTTATTACTACTTCGACCTCCATGATGTGGACCCTAATGCAAACGTGGTCCTGGAGGTTTCACTGCCTGGAAGGAAAAAGGTAGAGTTCCCCTTTGACCTATCAAAGATGAGATAGCTCGCCGCGGATGATAGAGATATGCGCTTCATAGCAGACTTCCATATCCACTCCCGTTACAGCCGGGCCACCAGTGGAGATATGGAGGTGGAGACCATAGGTAAGTGGGCAGAGATAAAAGGCATAGGTCTCATGGGCACAGGCGACTTCACCCATCCCCTTTATCTTGCCGAACTCAAGGCAAAGCTAGAGCCTGCAGAGGGCGGCCTCTTCCGTCTAAAGGGGCCCTCCCCTGTCCGCTTCATCCTCACGGCTGAAGTGAGTAACATATTCCAGCAAGAGGGCAGACTGAGAAAGGTTCACACACTGATTTTTGCCCCCAGCTTTGCTGTCGTTGACAAGATTAACACAAATCTGGGAAGGCTTGGGAAACTCTCCTCTGATGGAAGGCCTACCCTTACTGCCCCGGTAAAAGAGGTGGTAAAGCTTGTACTAGACTCCTCCCCCGACTGCCTGGTCATACCTGCCCATGCCTGGACCCCATGGTTCTCCCTCTTCGGCGCCAACTCAGGCTTTGATTCTATAGAGGAATGCTTCCAGGAGGAGTCCAGGCATATCTCCGCCATAGAGACAGGTCTGTCTTCCAACCCCTCGATGAATTGGCGACTGTCCATCTTAGACCCGATATCCCTGGTTTCCAACTCCGATGCCCATTCCCCGCCCAAAATAGGCAGGGAGGCCAACGTCTTCCAGTGTAATATGGACTACTGGGAGATAACAGATGCCTTAAAGAATAAGGATAGAAATAAATTTCTCTTCACCATCGAGTTCTTCCCAGAAGAAGGGAAGTATCACTACGATGGACATAGAAACTGCGGTCTGGTCTTTTCCCCTCAGGAGACCAGGAGGCGGAAGGGTCTATGTCCCTCTTGCAAGAGGAGGCTCACTATAGGGGTAATGCACCGTGTAGAGAACCTGGCCGATAGACCCGAAGGGTACGTGCCCCAGGGGGCCATCCCCGCCCAACATCTGGTACCTCTGGAGGAGATTATTGCCGAGGCCCTGAACCAGTCCGTAAATACAAAGGCAGTCCGGGAGGAATACCTTAAGGCCGTGCATACCCTGGGGAACGAATTTTTTGTCCTCATGGATGCGCCCAAAGAAGACCTGTTCCGTTGCCTCCCAGCCAGGGTGGCTGAGGGTATAATAAGGGTTAGAGAAAGGCGGCTGAGGATTAAACCTGGCTATGACGGCGTCTATGGTCAGGTTTCTATCTTTGATGAGGGCGATAAGGGAAAGACCTCTGCGCAGATGGAACTCTTTGAAAGATAGGCATGGGAGAGATTAGATTTGGGGTTGCAGGATGCCCCCCAAATTTTTGGAAATCATCCTACGGGCAGGACAGCACTAACAACCCCCTTTGGCTGGCCAGTATCGGGCTAGATGCCTATGAGGTACAGTTTACCCACGGCATAAGGATAACCAAGGAAAAGGCCCTACTGGTAAGGGAACACTCTGAGGAAAAAGGTATATCCCTCTCCCTCCACGCCCCTTATTTTGTGGTGTTAACCAGTCTGGAAGAAAGGGTAGTAAAAAATTCTATTGAACTCATGATAAAGTGTGTAGAGTTCGCCTCCTACCTGGGGGCTAAGAAGGTAATCTTTCACCCTGGCCCCTACCGTGGAGATGCCCAGGAGGCCTTCAAAAGATGCATGAAAAACCTTGAGGTGATAAAGAGGAACACCGGCAAAGAGGATATCTTCATATATCCAGAAACCGTGGGAAGGAAGGATTTTCTGGGTTCCCTGGAAGAGGTCATCCGCATGTGTAAGGCCCTGGATATCCTAAGACCGTGTATAGACTTTGCCCACTTATATGCCCGTGAAGGAGGCTCGCCGTCGAAGGCAGAAGACTTCAGGAGGATATTCGATTATATTGGGGAAGAATTGGGGTTAGATACCCTGAAAGGGCTACACTGCCACTTCTACCCTGTGGAGTTTGACCGTAGGGGAGAAAGATGTCACAGGAATTTTAAAGAGGGGCTGTACGGTCCAAGGTTTGAACCTTTTTTAGAGACCGTCTTAGATTATGGGATTGTCCCAACCATAATATGCGAGAGCAAAGAGACCCAGGATGAAGACGCACTGACAATGAAGCGGTACTACGAGTTTATCTGTACAAGAGAAGTCGTTTATAAGAAAGGAAACACCGATCACCCCAAGACAAAATAAAGGTGTAGCGTGCGACCTTGTGTCGCACGATGGGCGAAGGTTAACGTGCCAGCAAGCTGGCACGCTACAGCCTACCCTGCTGGAGAAAAAAAAGGCTGGAAGTCAGGCAATCTAAAGTAAAGAATTCCAAAATCCTACGCTTTGGACTGCTCGGCCTCCAGCCCGACCGCTTTTTTCCTATCGGCTCCCTTCAAACTGAAGACCTTATAGGAAAAAGCAGCCAGCAAGAGGTCACGGCCCTTTATCTTGCTCCCCCTAGAGCTCAACATTGGGAAGCGAAATTCTTATGGAATTTCTTAGCACGCACGTGCCCGTTGCCTCTTGCTGGAACTGCTTAATATTATCAAAGAACGTTCCTTTTTCTATTAAAATTATACCACGCATCTTAAGGAACGTCCACTGAAAAGGGCCCCGAAACCTCTAAAAAGATGCATAGGGCAGGAACTTACCCTTCCAGATGATGACTACAAAAGGTACGCCATCCACCACTTCCTTGTCGACCCTTATGTCAAAGGTAATAGCGCTCATGATGCCATCGCCAAATTTCTCATTAAGGGCATCCCTCATGGCATCGCCATACACCCCAATTACCTCATAAATCCTGTAGAGGAAAGGGTCTAGCGTATTAGGGCTTTTGGTCCGTACCAGGGGCGCAGTGAGTACTGCGGCCGTGTCTCCATCTAAATCCAGTGCTTGTGCCAGCTTAACTGCAGCCTCTGGATGGAGACGGTGCTCTCCATTAAGAACTGCGCCAATATACACAGGGTTTCTACCAGTTATTTCCCCCAGCTTATCCAGGGTAAGGCCCTTTTCTATTTTTTAAGCTTCATCAC
>JAUQZZ010000107.1 GCA_030586765.1 Candidatus Brocadiales bacterium
AGGCAAGTCATGCCAGAGGCAGATCCGCCTACGGCGTGACTGGCACGCTACATCTTGATGACATTTTGAATATTTTTCAAAGGTGAGCCTCTGGAATGACATACCTAAAGAAGATTTGATAGAAAAATTGAAATAAGGATGTAATTAAAAACGTCGCATCAGTGATGCGACGCTACACTAATTTATTAATACCCCCAAAAATTTTACGATAAAGCATAAATGGAAAGAATAAAGAACATACTCCCGCCTGGAGAATACTTCTTTGAAGGTAATGAGGCCTGCGCTGAGGGGGCACTGGCCGCAGGCTGTAGATTCTTTGCAGGCTATCCCATCTCCCCCTCTAGTGAGATAATGGAGAGGCTTGCAAGGAGACTCCCTGATGTGGGTGGGGTATTTATCCAGATGGAGGATGAGATAGCCTCCATAGGGGCGGTAATCGGGGCGGCCTGGGCAGGGGCAAAGGCCATGACTGCTACCTCAGGACCAGGGCTAACCCTGATGCTGGAGAATATAGGCTACGCCATTATGACCGAGACCCCCTGCGTAATAGTGGATGTCCAGAGGGCAGGGCCCTCCACGGGCCAGGCCACCCGCCCGTATCAAGGAGACCTCATGCAGGTGAGGTGGGGTTCTAGCGGTGACTACCAAATAATCGCCCTCTCCCCATGGTCAGTACAGGAGATGTATGAGATGATGGTGGAGGCCTTTAACCTGGCAGAAGACTACAGGGTACCTGTGTTTATTATGTCCGATGCGGCCATTGCCCACCTGAGGGAGACCTGCACCGTGTCAGAGGAGTTGTCCATCTCCCACAGGGTAAAATCTCATGGTACCCCCCACTTTGGCACAGAGGACCAGTTGGGTGTTCCCCCCATGGCCTCCTTTGGTGAGGGAGAGGAACTTCTTATAACGGGCTCTACCCATGACGAACTGGGCTACCGCAGGACCCAAGACCCGACCGTACAAAAGAGGTTAGTTAGTCGCCTCAGCGAGAAGATATTGAGAAATGCCAGGGACATTATCCAGACAGAGGGATATTTCCTGGAAGATGCGGAGGTGGCTCTGGTGGCCTATGGCATCTGCGCCAGGGCGGCCCTGGAGGCCACAAAGAGGGCACACCAGGCAGGCCTAAAGGTGGGCCTCCTGAGGCTCAAGACCCTCTGGCCTTTCCCCGAAGAAGAGATTAAGGGTTTGAAGGTTCAAAAGATATTCGTCCCTGAGATGAACCTGGGGCAGATGGTCAGGGAAGCAGAGCGGGTGGCAGAGGTAGAGGTGGTATCCGTCAACCGTGTGGACGGCGAGGTAATAACCCCTGGGGAGATTCTGGAAGCTATTACAACTTAAAGCCTTTTTAATGACCGAGCTTTGCTCTGCGAAAAACAAATATGGAACACAGATTAAAGAAATATCTCAGAACAGAGACCCTTCCCACCCCCTTTTGTCCTGGGTGTGGACACGAAATCCTTATGCATGCCATCCTCAGGGCTATTGATGAGCTAAAAATAGACCCCAGGGAGATGCTCTTTGTCTCAGGTATTGGATGTGCAGGCTGGATACCCAGCCCCCACTTTAAGGCCGATACCCTCCACGTAACCCACGGAAGGCCCATAGCCTTTGCCACGGGGGCAAAGCTCTTTAATCCCCGCTTGAAGGTCATGGTGATAAGCGGCGACGGAGACCTGGGCTCCATAGGGGGCAACCACCTCATCCACGCCGCAAGAAGAAACATAGACATGGTGGTTATTTGCGCCAATAATGAGATCTACGGCATGACCGGGGGACAGGTCTCCTGCACCACAGAACTAGGTGTCTTCACCTCTACCACCCTGGAAGGGAATAAAGAACCTCCCCTGGACCTTTGTAGACTGGTGGAGGCTGCTGGGGCAAGCTATGTGGCCAGGTACTCTGTCATGCATACAGGGCCCCTCATCACCTCCATAAAGAAGGCCCTCGAGCACAAGGGGTTTTCCTTCATAGATGTCATCTCCCCTTGCCCCACGCAGTATGGCAGGAGGAATGAATTTCCTACAGCCGCAGCACAGCTCCAGGCTCTTAAGACTAGATGCATACCTATAGAAAAGGCCAAGAAACTCCCCCAGGAGGCCCTGGAGGGAAAGATAATCATTGGAGAGTTCGTCTCCAAAGGACAGAGAGATGAAGAAACAGATAAGGATAGTGGGGCTGGGGGGACAAGGGGTGGTGCTCAGTGCCCAGCTCCTGGGGCAGGCAGCGGTAATTGATAAGAGGTGCGTAGCCCAATCCAGCGCCTACGGCCCTGAAAGTAGGGGCACCCCCTGCCGCAGTGATATCATAATCTCTGAGCAACCTATAGACTATCCCTACGTGACCGAGATAGACATCCTAATCACCCTCTCGCAAGAGGGTTACGACAACTTTGCCCAGTCCACTAAAGAGTCCGTGTTTTTTGACCCTCAACTGGTATCCCCTAGCACCCATCCAAAGGCAAGACATTTTCCCATCCCTGCCACAGAGACGGCCTCCAAAGAGTTGAGAACCAGGTTAGCGGCCAACGTGATTATCCTCTCTGCCTGTGCTGCACAGACCGCTCTGGTGTCTAAGGACTCCTTGACCAGGGCCATTGAGATGACTCTAGGAGAACGGCACCGTGCCCTGAACCTTAAGGCCCTGGAACTAGGCTGGGACTTGGGCTCAAAGGTGGAGACATATGCCTGAAAAATATCCCTTAATAAAAGTCACACCTCCTGGACCAAAGGCTGAGGCAATACTAGAGAAAGACTCGAAATACATCTCCCCATCTTCGGCCAGGGCCTATCCTCTGGTAGTAAAAAGGGCAAAAGGGGTTATGGTGGAGGATGTGGATGGCAATAGATATCTAGATTTTACCTCCGGGGTGGCCGTATGTAACACAGGCCATTGCCACCCAGCGGTGGTAAAGGCCATCGCTCAGCAGGCCAAGGAACTCCTCCATATGTCAGGGGCAGACTTTTTTAATCCCCTGCAGATAGAGTTGGCCCAGAAACTGGATGAGGCGTGCCCTGGCCCATCTCCCAAAAGGGTATTTTTCAGCAATTCTGGGGCAGAGTCTGTGGAGACAGCCCTGAAACTTGTACGCTATCATACGAAACGCCCCCTAGTCATAGCCTTCGCTAATGCCTTCCATGGCAGGACCATGGGTGCCCTCTCCCTCACGGGAAGTAAACCCGTTCAAAGGAAGGGCTTCTCACCCTTAGTCCCCGGGGTAATCCACGTGCCCTATGCCTACTGCTACCGGTGCCCTTATGGGGTAACTCATCCCAGGGAGGAACTGGCCTGCATCAGGTGGATAGAAGAAGAACTATTTAAGACATATGTGCCACCTGAAGAAGTGGCAGCAGTATTTGTTGAGCCTATCCAGGGAGAAGGAGGTTATATAGTCCCACCAAAGGCCTTTATCAAGGATTTATCTACCTTGTGCAAGAAATATGGTATCCTCCTGGTGGCAGACGAGGTACAGTCAGGGATGGGCCGCACGGGAAAGATGCTGGCCATAGAACATTTCGATGCTGTACCTGATGTGATATGCCTTGCCAAAGGCATAGCCTCTGGTCTTCCCCTTGGAGCTACGGTGGCCAGAGAGGAGATAATGGACTGGCCCCCTGGCGCACATGCCAGCACCTTTGGAGGAAACCCCCTTAGCTCCAGAGCGGCCCTGGTGACCCTGGAACTCTTAAAGAGGGGTCTTGTAGAAAATGCAGCAAAAATAGGTAGTTATCTCTTGGAAGAATTAAATAAGCTTTTACCAAGACATCCCCTTATAGGAGAGGTAAGAGGGAAAGGACTGATGATTGGCATAGAGCTAGTAAAAGATAAAGAAACAAAAGAGAGGGCTGGGGAAGAGAGGGAAACCGTGGTAAAAAGGGCCTTTCAGAAGGGCCTTCTCCTCCTGGGCTGTGGAAAGAACACCATCCGCTTCGCCCCACCCTTAACCATCACAAAGAAAGATGCAGATACGGCCCTATCCATCTTTGATGAGGCTTTGAGGGCGGTGGGGAAAGGGAAATAAATGCGTAGATGCACATATATATCTAAGCCCTTACCCCTTGACAAATGACTCAGGGTTAGATATTATTTTCCGTGGAGCGGGCGTGTGCCGGCTAAATTTTTACTTCCACTCGGAGGTATCTTAGAATGCAGAAGGGACCGAAGGGGCCGAGACCAGGGCCTGGGGGGCCAGGGGGGCCGAAACCAGGAGGTAAGCCCTGCTAAGGTCTTGGACACTAGCCTAAGATATTTACCTATAAAGGCTTAGAGGTTTAAGTGCCTACAAGATTACCTCACATAGTGTCCTAAAGGTTTTGAGAGAGGCCATCGCATTCTGCGATGGCCTCTTCTTTTCCCGGAAAGGCATCGCAAAGAGGCCCTGCACTTAGACATGGGAGCTCACACATCCTAACTCCTTATCTTCAAATTGGTTAATCCATCCATGTCATATTTCAAGACGCTTTAACAAATTGTCATGTATTAGGTCTCCTGGAAGTACCCTCTTGGACTGCTCTAAGGGCCTTTTAAGGCTATAATGTTCTCATTAGCAGTTTTAGGTCCCGCTTAGACCTGCCTGGGAGTTTTATGCCTGTTCTTCGATTCTTCGATTAAAGGAACTCTAATGGTGCCCTCAAGAGAGGTTTTCTGGAATATCCCACATCATTCCCTGATGTATGCCCTCTTTGCCCTCTGCCTGATATTTTTTTGTTACGGCTTTTACAGACGTCTTAAGCTCTGGTTTTCTGGGAAAGAAGAAGGGCCCATTAGCCACCTCTCCCGGCGTCTTCTTACCACAGCATGGGTCATCTTTAGCCATAAGAACGTCCTTATGGAGATAAGGCCTGGCATAATCCACGCCTCAATCTTTTTCGGCTTCCTTGCCCTATTTATCGGCACCTGTATTATAAACCTGCAGGTGCATCTTAAGTGGCACATCCTTTACGGCGATTTCTATCTCTACTATTCCCTGATTTTAGACATCTTTGGTGCCTTGATGCTACTGGGTATATTATTGGCCTCTATCATGCGTTATTTCTTTAAGCATAGGCATATCAAGAACATAGGAGATGACGCCGTAATCCTGGGACTGCTCTTTTCTATAATTATTACAGGTTTTCTCATAGAAGGTTCAAGGATTGCTGTCGCAGAACCCCCCTGGGAGCGATTTTCCCCTGTGGGATATGCCACTGCTACGGTTATCAAGAATCTCTTGAGCCCTGAGGGCCCTAGCCCTACGGACCTAAAGGCTATTACCAAGATGCACGCCCTCCTCTGGTGGTTTCACCTTGTCCTGGCCATGGGCTTCATTGCCTACATCCCTTATTCTAAACTCATCCATATCTTCACCGGCCCCTTGAATATATTCCTCCACTCCGCCAGACCAAAAGGGGCCTTAAAACCCCTGGACATAGAAGACATGAGAGAAGAGACCCTTGAAGGAGGGGTCTTCGGTGCCCTTAGCCCCAAAGACTTCTCCTGGAAACAACTCCTCGATGGCGATGCTTGTACCCGGTGTGGTAGATGCGATAGTCAGTGCCCAGCTACCCTGGCAGAAAAACCCCTGAAACCCCAAAAGATTATCCTGGATGTAAAGGCCCAGATGGAGGAGGACATGAACAGGCGATTAATGGGTGGCAGGATTAATGCAGAGGAGGTATGGGCCTGTACCACCTGTCGGGCCTGCGAAGAGCACTGTCCCCTCTTCATCGAGCACCTCCAGAAGATTATCGACCTCCGCAGGGGCCCAGGCCTAACAGAGGGTAAATACCCAGGTGAGATACTTAGGACTATCAAGAATATAAAGGCCCAGAAAAACCCCTACGGACTGGCCAAAGAAGGTCGAGAGGACTGGATGAGGGGCTTAGATATCAAGAAACTATCAGAAGACCCCAAGGCCAATATCCTCTTCTGGGTCGGGTGCTCCTCTGCCTTCGATGATAGAAACCAGAAAGTGGTACTCAATTTTGCTAACCTCTTGAAGCGGATGGGTATTGACTTCGGTGTCCTGGGCAGGGAAGAGAAATGTTGTGGAGACCCTTTGAGACGTGTTGGCAATGAGATGGATTTCCAGCTCCTGGCCAGAGAGAACATCGAAACCCTCAGAAAATATAATACAAGAGAGATTGTCACCTGTTGCCCCCACTGCTTCAATACCCTGAAGAACGAATACCCCCAGTTTGGAGGCGATTTCAAGGTCTGGCATCACACCGAATTTCTTTACCGCAATAAGGCTTTTGTGCAGTCCCTTGTCTCTGAAAAAGGAAATAAAAAGACGATAACCTACCATGACCCCTGCTACCTGGGACGCCACAATGACATCTATGACGTACCGAGGCATCTCTTAGGGCTCCTGCCCAAGGCCAACCTGAGAGAGATGGGCCGCTCAAGAAACAGGAGTTTCTGCTGCGGTGGAGGCGGCGGGCACATGTGGATGGAGCAGAGGATAGGTAAAAATATTAATGAACTGAGGATAGACCAGGCTCTTGAGACCAGACCAGACATCATCGCCACCGCCTGCCCCTTCTGCCTCACCATGCTTACCAACGGCCTAAAGGCAAAGGGGGTGGAGGGGGTGGAAATCCTGGATATTATTGAGATTCTGGAAGGTACTTAAATTATCCTAAGCACTAATTGAATAATATAATGCGTCTATTAGAGAAAGACCTTCAGTTTCACCGCAAAGCCCTTCTGCTTATCATCCTCCTTGGTCTCATCATTTACTCCAATTCTATATCCTCCAGCTT
>JAUQZZ010000108.1 GCA_030586765.1 Candidatus Brocadiales bacterium
GCTGTCCCATTCTTCATTACTACCACCCCTGCGGCATAATTGGAGAGCCTGACTGCCTGCAGGAGATCGGCCCCAGCAGGCACCCCCAGGGCCAGAAGCCCTGTTACTGTATCCCCTGCCCCGGTAACATCGGTAACCTCGTTAGGCCCACATATGGGAATGGACTCCACCCTGCCGGTCCTTTCAAAGAGCATCATGCCTTGATTCCCACGGGTGATAATCACGGCCTGGGAGTTTATCTTTTCCAGCAGACGCTTTCCTACCTCGACCAGGTCTCCCTCTTTCCTTATAGGGATGCCTGTAGCCGCCTCTGCCTCTGATTCATTAGGGGTAACTATACTGGCACCCACGAAGTCACATATCCTGTAACGGGAGTCTGCCACAACGAACTTCTCTTTGGTTAGTTTTCTTATCTTTTCCAGAACCCTTGGAGTGATAATATCATAACCGTAGTCTGAAACAATCCAGGCATCTACCGGGCCATTTATCTGGTCCATGTGATTCAGTATCTTTTCTTCCATGGCAGGGGAGGGCTTCCAGGAAGGTTCTTTATCTATTCTCACCACCTGCCTCTTGGAGGCGTAGGTGTCGCCAGCAAGGAGCCGCGTCTTAGAGATTGTGCCCCTTTCCTTTGAGATGAAGATACCTTGGGTGTCCACCCCTTCCCTGGTGAAGTAATCCCTCAGATAACGACCTGGTTCATCATCACCCACTATCCCTATGGGATAGACCTTTGCCCCCAATTTAGCAAGGTTATTGGCCGTGTTGCCAGCACTACCAGGAACTATGTTCTCCCCTTCGTATCTTACTACTATAACAGGGGCCTCCCTGGAGAGTTTAAAGGGTTTGCCGTAGATATATATGTCGGCTACTATGTCCCCTATTACCGCAACCCTAACCCGTGGGAAGTTATCAATTATCTTCTTATAGTCATTAAGGGAATGCAAAGGGTGCCTCCTTTAAAATTCATAATTATATCCTTCCATAAGGGCTTGTCAATAAAGGTCACACACATAATATCTAAGATATATACACGAGAAGCCAATACAGCATTATAGACACTTAATTCTAACGATTTATATATGCCTCGCCACATCCTGGAATTTGTTTGAACCAGAAGACAAGGAGGTATATAATTTTTGTGGAAGAGGTTTTATTGATAATCTGCTTTTTACTTCTTTTGGGCGAAGGGACAAAAAGCAGTTAATCAATAGAGAATCTTCTAGGCCCTGATGTGGAGGATGACCAATGAAGCCTCTAATATCTCTTTTGGTATTATCGGCCTTCGTGGGTCTGGTCTTTGCGTTAGGGACCGCCTCGAATCCTGCGGGTGCGATAGACCTTCCTACCATTGAAGTCCCCAAGGCACAGGTCTTTGACCCTGTCTGTGGCGCAGTAATTGATAAAGAAAAGGCCCTCAGCCTTGAATACGAGGGCAAGACCTTTTACTTCTGCTGCGACCACTGCAAAGCAGACTTCGAGAAGGAGCCTGAGCAGTTTGCCTGCGCTTGCCCACGCGACTGTAAAGACTGCCCCTACGCAATGGGTCGGGCTCACCGCTGTGGGTGTGCACGTCATGGCCATCACCATGGTGAACATCACCACCATCATGGTGAGCATGAGTAACGTACATTCACACCCTTGAGGGCCCTTTAATCTCCGGTTCCTGTACCGGAGATTTTTTATTGTCTCCCTTTTAGCAAGCCACCCATACCATAGGGTTAGGCACGGCATCTTACCCCATTAGATAAACTCAGGGTCTGAGTTGGTCGTATATATTTCACATTTACTTGGCAATTTTGTATTGACCTGGGTTCATAGGGGAGGCTATAATTTTTGATTTAATCGAGGATTACAAATGAGGTTAATCCTGCACAGATACCTTCTGAAGGAATTCTTCAGGATCTTTATCCCCAGCATAGTGGCCTTTGAATTTCTCCTCATCCTTGGGTTAACCCTTCAGTCTCTTTACAAAGGGCTGGACGCCATGTCCATCTTCGTGGAACTTGTGCCATATTTTATTTTCTACGCCCTCCCCTATGCACTGCCCGCCGCACTCCTGGCGGCCACGGTGACAACCTATGGACGATTAAGCGGTGATAATGAGCTCTGGGCCATGCTTACCAGCGGCGTGCATCTAAAGACTGTAGTGTTCCCTGCGGCTATTGTGGGCCTTGCCTTCAGCCTCTTTGCCATGGTCTTAAATGCAGAGGTCTTACCCCGATCTTACCAGATGATGAAGATAGTGAAGGAAAAGGCAGCCCGCAAGATAGTTCAGCACCTGAAAACAACTGGGGGGAAGGTAAAGTTAGACCCTTACTACATCTCTATCCAAGGGATAGAAGGTGAGGTATTTAGAGACATCGCCATCCTTAAGGCAGAGGCAGGCCATATATCTACTGTAATCCTGGCCGAAGAAGGAAGACTGGAAGTAGAGGCCAATGAGAACCTAATCATGTGCGCCCTCCGACAGGGGCAATTTGTTAACCTAAGCAGTTCAAAGCCCGATACTATTCCCACCGTAGTCCCTTTCGGAGATACCACCTTTTTGATGCCCTTGGGACTGAAAGAATATACCACCCTAAAATACATGCCCCTCTCTAAGCTTCTATCCGCTAAGAAGAAGATTAAAAGAGAAATAAGGAAGTCAAAGGATCTTAAGCATGAAATAAAAGTGGGAAGAAGGGCCCTTCAGAAGAGATTCCAGCAGGCCCAGGGACTATACAATGGTCTCCAGGAGCAGCGTGCTACGGCCTCTGCGCAAATTGCAAAAGCCAACGAAGCCATATCAGAGCAAGAGAGACGTAGAGAGAATATTAAAAATGAAATTAAAGTCTCTGAAAATTATATACGCATAGCGGAGGATACACTCAAGGAACTCCTCATATCTAGAGAGATAGCAGGGATTAAGGCAGGCGGAACCGCAGACACAGAAATCAAGGTCTCTGAAATCAACAGCACAATCGAAAAAGAAAAACTACGCATAGTTGAGGCCCAAGAAGAGATGCGCATTATAGAGGAAGCTATAGAGAAGGAAAAGGCCGGTATTGCTGCAGCTAATAACACTTTGGAACAAACAAAAAATAAAGAAGAGGAAATAAAAGGAAAATGTCTAGCAGCAGAAAGGTTACTAAATGCCTCTGAAAATAAGGAAAAAAGTCGGGATATAACTGTAGCTATCCATAGGAGGTTATCCCCTTCCTTTGCCTCCCTGGCCTTTGTCCTGATAGGTATACCCATAGGCATAATGAGCAGGATGGGGAATATTATCGTGGGATTCTTTATAAGCTTTGGCATCCTCCTGGTAGTGTACTACCCCCTATTGATATGGGGAGATGTCCTGGCCAGCGATTCAGGCTTCCCTATAGCACCCTCCATGTGGGGAGCAAACATAGTTATTTCCGTTATAGCAGCGGCGCTCCTCTTTAAGATATTCAGGAAGTAGTTTGTTCTTATGCGCAAAATCCTCCGGAAGAGATTTGATGGCATAACATGGTACATGCCAGAGGGGGAAGAAATCGGATTCACAACCCTGGCCTCCCCCTTGAGCCAGAAAGATACCACTATAATAAAAAAGGGAAGGCGTAAGGTCTTTGCCTCCCTGAAGGGGGCGGGTGGAGAGGTATATATAAAGGTATTCTATCTGACCAATCTAGCCCATAGATTAAAACATCTCTTTTTTAAGTCAAAGGCCCTCAAGGAGCTTACCATAGGTCTCACCGCTGAGGATAGAGGGATAAGTGCCGTAGTCCCCGTAGCCGCTGGGGAAAAGAAAGACTTTGGCCTCTTGAAGGAGTGTTACCTGCTGGTAAAGAAGATAGAGGGGGCCCTAGACCTAAAGGATTATCTCCTCAGGGGGGACGTTCCTCAGCACCTGAGGGGAAGGGTCATTGAGGCCCTGGGCAGCCTGGCAAAAAAAAGCCACGACGCGGGCATCCTTCAAGAGGATTTTGCCCTAAACAACTTTCTCCTGGGAAACCCACAGGACTCCACTCCATCCCTTTATCTCATCGATTTTGAGAGGGCGAGGCTCTCTTCTAAACTCTCAGAACGGAAGAGGGCCTGGACCCTGGCCAAGCTCAATCGTGCTGGAGGAGACTTCAGCCTCACTGACAAGGTTAGGTTCCTGAGGGCATATCTGGGAGGCACACTAGGTAAAGAAACCATTCACCCCTGGATGGAGGAGTTGGAAAGGCAGACCCTTCAGATACTGAGAAGGGACGCATGGAGGATATGGAAGGCCTGCTCCAGGGGCGACAGAGGATACAAACTCTATGAAAAAAGACCCCTAAGGGCTTACTTCCTTGAAGGATACGACATAGGGGACTTACTCCCTCTAGCAGAAGACCTGAGGCCAGTCCACCTTAGGCAGATTCGAACCTTTTTAGGGCACTTCGAGGTGACACAGGCCAACGGGAAGATCGAAAAAAAAGATAGGGAAGCAAATGTAAACATTTATAAATTTGCACCCCTTCATCATACTATCAAAGGTATGAGACCTGCCAAAGGGGCCTGGCAGTCCACTAACGCCCTCTTAAAGGGCAACTTCCCTGTATGCCCTGCTATCGGGGCATTGGAGAGGGTCGAAGGCCCTTCCTATCAGGGCTTCCTCATAACAGAGTCTATGCCAGGGCTTGAAGACCTGCACAGCCTATTTCAGCAAAATCCTTCTGGGCCTGGAAGGCAGAAAATCCTTTGGCATACTGCCAGATTCCTTTCTAGACTCCACAACTTTGGTACCCTGGCACTGCCTATCACTTCAGGGGATATTGGAGTGCTGGAATCTCCTGGAGGAAAGATGCGTCTGTACCTGGCATGCCCCTATAATTTTATCATGAAGGTACCTAGTCCAGAAGACAAAGAGGTTGATCTCCAGAGACTAGAGGACTTTCTAGCAGGACTTCTTGGAGAGGGAGAGAGGGAATTATTTAGAAAGCAGTACCAACGCCACTCCCGATACCTTCCCTAACCATGGAGGAACCCTGTCCTCTTACAGACCCTGCATATGGTCCAGGTCCCGTTCTCCTGAGACAAGACCTCCCTGCGAGCAGCCTGATAGAGCTCCCCATTCCATATCTCCTTGAAGGGCTTCTCTAGTATATTGCCAAAGGCATACCTCTCGCTATAGACGGCACAGCAGGGCAGTACAGAACCATCCCAGTTTATAACCGACTCTGTCCAGAGGAAGTCACAGTTGAAGGCCTTTTTGGGCCTCTTTCTCTCCATGTCAAAGATGTTGTAGCGGGGGTCCTTAGGAAGCCACTTGCCGTCTCTCTCTATGGCCTCCTGGGCCGTCTCAAAGATTTCCTTACCCATATCCGTCCTCATCTCTTTCAGCTCCAGCTTCACCCCCAGGGCCCTGGCCATCTCCCTGGCCCTTTCTATCTCGTGCTCATTGTGGCTAAAGACATGGAAAAGCCATACAATCTTCGTAGGAGAGTCTAACAGAGAGCATTTCTCTGCCAGATGCCTGAGGTTCTCCATGACCCTGTCAAAATCACCCCCCACGTGATATATAGGATAGCTTTCCCTGCTGGCACTATTACAAGAAACGTATATCTTATGGAGGCCTGACCTCAGAAGGGATTCTATCAGCCCTGTGTCTATCTTCAGGTCTAGATTAGTGCTTATTTTTACCACTATGCCCCTGGAACTGGCGTACTCTATCATGGAGACCAGCTCAGGGTTAAGCAGCGGCTCCCCCCAATTGTACAGCCTCAGGAGGGTTAAATTTTTCCCCAGTTCATCTACTACTCTCTTGAAGGTCTCAAGGGGCATAAGCCCTTTCTTCGCTGAGGGGTCGTGTTGTCCCGTGGGGCATAGGGGGCACCGAAGGTTACAGAGGTTTCCTGATTCTACATTTATCTTTGACGGAAGGGAGTAAAGCCTTGTATAGCCCAGTTGGTGCTGGACCTTGCCCATGAAGAGATTGTAGAACCTCCTGGTACTAAAGGCCCTTCGTTGAGTATCTAGTCTTTTTAAGAGTGTTGACCTCATTCTCTAGGCGAAAGTGACTCCTCTAATCCCTTTACTTCTTCTTTTTGGGTGGCACAAGGGCATCGGCCACCACCTCTATCTGGTAGCGATTATTCAGGGCGGCTATGCCTATGCAGGCCCTGGCTGGGGCAGATTTGATGTACTGGGCATACACCTTGTTCATGGCCTCCCAGTTTCTCATATCTGTCAGGTATATAATCACCCTCACCAGGTTATCTAAGGAAGTCCCTGACGTCTCCAGCACCCCTTTTAGGTTCTTAAATACCACGTGGCACTGCTGCTCAAAGTCCAGGGGTATCTCCCAGTTCTTCTCTGGGTCACGTGGTATGGCACCACCGCAGAAGAGAAAGCCACCCTTCTGGAGGTCTTCTGCTGGAACAAGCGAGGCATCAGACATCAGTCCTACATGATAGGTTATCCTCTTGTCACAATTTATCCTCTGTACTGGCATCTTCCTCCCCTCCCTTGGTCTAGGTTTGAGTTATCCTCCCTGAAAGATAATACGCAATTATGTCCCTTTTTGCCGAGGCTGTCAATATAGAAACCTTTAAGTAAGATTCTGTCATTCAATGGGTTACAGAAAAGAAGAAAAATATATAAAGGCCTGCTAGCCTTAGACAGTGCTTTTCTGGGGGTATTTGAGGGATGCCTCAAAAATTTGGACGGGTGCTTATTCTTCTTCCTTAAGAACAGGTTACGGC
>JAUQZZ010000109.1 GCA_030586765.1 Candidatus Brocadiales bacterium
CCTCCCATCAAGGGAGGGGAAAATTGGAGGACTTACAGACTTTTTCAGAGGTCTCATATTGATTAAAGACCCTATTTTTGATACCTTAGACTTTCTTCCTAGAGGGGGAACTGGTTAATACTAGGCGTTCTTTTGAACCACGGATCTCTTGCATAGGAGCTAGCAATGATAAAATGGGAGAGACCTGTTCGCAAATGTAGTGGTTGTAAACTTAATCTCGGGGAACGCTGCGCCGTGTTTCCCAGCCCACGGGAGAAATGGAGACACGGTATGTGCCCGGGATATAATAACGAGGAAATGATAAAGAAATACCAGGAAGAGCTGCGAAAACATCCACCCAAAAAAGAAAAGGAACACAGGAAAGAAATAGCAAAGTCCCGTCATACTGTTGAGCACCAGCAAGGGAAGACGGAAAAAATCAACATAAGACCCAGGCGCTAGTCCTCTACTAGAGAGGGGCTTGGCCTGGGAGGCTTATAGTCATAGTAACCCTTTTCCAAGGCGGTAAGGATAGAGCTTCTGACCTTCTCGTAGTTGGCAGGAACCTCTACCGGACGATTCATATAACGAGACTCTACCTCCTCCAATGTGCCCTCATGGTACTTTATTTTAAAGTCAGGGAATTTCAGCCCATGGGCGGTGGATATAACTATTACCTTTTCGCTGGGCTTGATAACCCGCTTTTCTATCAGCTTGGTTAATGCCGCCAGTGCCACACCGGTATGGGGGCAATTGAAGAGCCCGCTCCTATCGGCCCTGGCTGCGGCATTGGCCAGCTCGTCCTCTGTAGCCTGTTCCACTACCCCATCAAAGATGCGGAGTATCTTTATGGCCTTCTTTATGCTTACAGGGTCTCCTATCTGTATAGCGCTGGCCAGGGTCTTCTGGGCCTTAATGGGCTTATATTCCTTGAAGCCTGTCAGGTAGCTGAGATAGAGGGGGTTGGCCTTTTGTGCCTGGGCACATACTATCCTGGGCAACCTATTAACTATACCCAGGTCTTTCAGCATGAGAAATCCAAGACCCAGGGCAGTGACATTACCAAGATTGCCCCCTGGGACTACCACCACGTCTGGAACCTCCCAATCAAACTGTTGCACCAACTCTATACTCGCTGTCTTTTGCCCTTCTATGCGCAAGGAGTTCATGGAGTTTGCCAGATAGATGTTGTTCTTAGTGCATATTTCACTCACCAGCTTCATACAGCCGTCGAAGTCAGTGTCTATAGAGAGGGTCAGGGCGTTGTTAGCCAGGGGCTGAACCAATTGGGAGCTAGAAACCTTGTCTTTTGGGAGGAAGACGATGGCAGGTATCCCTGCTGCTGCACAATAAGCGGCCAGGGCGGCAGAGGTGTCCCCTGTGGAGGCACAGGCAACCCCCAGGACGTCCCTTCCTTCTGATATCATCTGCTTCACCACAGAGACAAGCACCGTCATCCCCAGGTCCTTAAAGGACCCTGTGTGTGCATTGCCGCACTGTTTTATCCAAAGATCCTTTAGTCCTATCTCCCTGCCGAAACGCTCCGCCCAAAAGAGGTTGCTACCCCCTTCGTAAAGGGAGACGATATTACTATCCTTCACGTTTGGACAGACCAACTCCTTTTTGCCCCAGACAGAACTGCCGTAGGGCCATTTGGTTCGCATATAGCGCCTGTCAAAGAGCTTCTTCCAGATGTCAGGCTTTCGCTCCTTGAGCCTCTTTACATCATGCTTGACCTCTAAGAGCTCGCCGCAGCGCTGGCAGTTATACACGATCTCGTTAAGTTCGTATTGCCCTTCACAGCCAGCAATACATTGGAACCAAGCCCTATACTTCATGCAAAACCCCTTTTCTATAGGATTCAGGAAGACCCTGCGAGGAGATTATATGACCAGGAAAGCACCCTTTCAAGGGTAATCAAAAATTTCTCTCCCTGGTCTTGACAGCTATACATCGAACGTTATAATTCCTTACGTCTTTTGCCCTATATCTGCGAAAGTGGCTGGGTCGTTTTCCATAAACCTTTTTTATGGTAATGATCACGGAGCAGGGGAAAAAAGGATGCTGACGAAGACCTTCGGAGTGGAGGGGCCAATCCAGAGGAAGTTAGAGCGGCTTGCACTGATTAAAGAAAGGTACAGGAAGTTAGTTCTGGAGCCCAGGAAGGAAATCGAATTCGAACTGGAAAAGGACCTGGAAGAAGACAACCTGGGTAACCTCCGCTTTGCCAATTTCATCTAGTATATAGAGGCAAGAATCCTTCCTGGAAAAACCCCGAAAAGTCTCTCTCCATGTGGCAAAATCTCTAATTTTGCCTGGAAAGTTGCCCCATTTATGGGACAAAATCCCTGTTGTGGTATAAAAGCCTGATGCATCAGGTAACTGCAAGGCCGCAAAAGAGGTCTAACATCGCCAGGGCTATCGCCATCTTGCGGCGTGTTAATAAATCCTTCAGGGAACCTACGGTAACTACTGTTGCCAGGAGCAGAAGCCCATTTAAGGTACTCATATCCTGCCTCTTAAGCCTACGGACAAAGGATACAGTCACCTCTGTGGCCAGCCAGAGGCTTTTTAATCTGGCTGAGACCCCAGAGAAAATGGTAAGACTGAGGTCTTCACAGATTGAAAAGGCTATCTATCCCGTAGGTTTCTACAAGGTAAAGACACGGACCATAAAGGATATCTGCAAGGTACTGGTGGAAAAATACTCGGGGAATGTACCTAACGATATAGACACACTCTTGAGGCTAAAGGGGGTGGGACGCAAGACGGCCAACCTGGTAGTAACCCTGGGGTATGGCAAGCCGGGTATCTGTGTGGACACCCATGTACACAGGATTGTAAACCGCTGGGGATATGTTAAGACTAAGACGCCCGAAGAAACAGAATTTGCCCTGAGGGAGATACTACCCAGGAGATACTGGCTAACCATCAATGACCTCTTAGTCACCTTCGGGCAGAACATCTGCACCCCCATATCCCCCAAGTGCAGCATCTGCCCTGTATACTGGTTCTGCCAGCGGGTGGGAGTAACTCAGCACCGTTAAGATAAGAGTTCTTTTATCTCCTCTTCTGCCTTCCTGGAGAAGATAATTTTCCACTGATAAGCATCTTCCACACCCGTTCCCCAGAAGATGACGAAGGCATCTATCCTCTTTTCCCTCTTAAAGCCTTCCTCCTCTGCCCAGATGTCATAATAGTTACGCCACCTGTCCCCTGGCCTACCCCTATCGGCCACCTCAAAGTAATACCATCCAACCACGTCCCTGGCCAGGTTTTCCCCTGCAAGCCTTGGACCCTGCCATCCGTAATGGATAAGTAGTATATTGACACTATCTTCTTCAGGGGATGGAAACTTCATCTCGGCATCCTTTATGCCTCTTAGAAGGCTTTGTTTGAGCTCTAATTCCTCCAGGAAGGCACTATTTTCCTTGAGGAGCCGGTACCTCCTCAGGTTCCTTTCATGCCCGCGTTTCTCTTCGGCCTTTATAGAAGGGTTTTTCAGGGCCCCCAGCTCTTTATCTATCTCTACCTCCAGATATCTTTCGCTGTAGAGGTTATACTGCCAATGGCCCCCATAACCGTAGCGGCCCACCTCCAGGCGTGATAGCCCCTCGCACCTCTCCAGAGAGAAGGCCAGGGTAGGGTTGGTCTGACTTGGGTAGTAGAATAGAGAAGAAGATACTGTCAGGCCCGTCGTCTTCTTTATCCTGCCCAAAACTTCCTCCATCTCCTCCTCAGAAAGACTAAGGCGTGCAGGGCGGAAGAACAAAAAATTTACGAAATAACCCTTTCCTAACCCGCGTAACTTTTGTCCCATTACATTGCAGAACTTCTCTTTCAGCCAGGGCAACTCGGGGTCATTTATATTCTTTACTTCTATGTAAAAGACCCTTTTCCCAGGCAGCACCATATCCACCCGCTTGTTACTATCCGGCCTGACCTTCCTCTCTATACCAACAGCCCTTTTCTTAACCTCTGAGAAGAGATAAACAAGGTTCAGTTCCACCAGGTGGTTAAAGAAATTGTTTCTATCGTCTCTACTCTTGATAATGTCCTTAACGAGGGCCTGTACCCCTTTCAGCACGTAGCTTTCTTGCAGGAGTTGGAAGGCCCTCTTTAGAACGATTTCCTTCTGGCCGGGAGAAAGATAGAGGTCTAGGGTAGTCTTCAGGGCCTTAAGCCTCTTCTTTACCTGAGGTGATTCCACAGGAGGCACGGGTCTAAGAAAGGTTTCTTCCAGTGAGCGTACGGCAGACCTCTAAATATTTTTCCGTGGTCTTTTTTACTACTTCTCCTGGCAAGGAGGGGCCGGGCGGGGTCTTGTCCCATCCTGTGGCCTCCAGGTAGTCCCTTATGTACTGCTTATCCAGGGAGGGTTGGGGCCTGCCGGGCCTATAGCCTTCCAGGGGCCAAAAGCGGGAGGAATCAGGGGTAAATATCTCATCGATTAATATGAGACTATCTTCCAATATCCCCCACTCAAACTTGGTGTCAGCAATGATAACGCCCCTCCTTAGGGCGTAATCGCTAGCCTCTTTAAAGAGAGAGATACTTTTCTCTATTATCTCTTTAGAAATGTCCTCTCCTATCAGCTCTGTCATTTGGGAGAGGGGTATATTTAGGTCGTGGCCGCTGGGGGCCTTGGTGGCCGGGGTGAAGACTGGCTCAGGTAGTTTCTCACATTCCCTCAGACCCCTGGGCACCGTGACCTCTAAAAGGCGGCCTGTATTCTGATATTCCTTCCATGCCCACCCGGCCAGATAACTTCTTACCACGCACTCCACAGGGAGGGGGTGTGCCTTCCTTACCATCATGGAGCGTCCTGATAATACATCCGCATAAGGAGCAAGCTCCTTCCCCATCTCAGTGATATCAGTTGTGACGAAATGAGAAGGAACTAGATGGGCCAGTTGTCTAAACCAGAATTCTGAGAGGGCCGTAAGGACCTTCCCTTTCTTGGGGATGCCTGTAGGCAGCACCACATCAAAGACAGAGATCCTATCTGTAGCAACTATTAAGAGGTGAGCATCCAGCTGGTAGATATCCCTGACCTTTCCCCTCTTAAAGAGGGGCAGGTGGGAGAAAGAGGTCTCTATAAGGACATTATCATTGGTCTTCACTAGAAGGACTGGTTTAAGGGGGCATTAGGCCCGAGGCGTTCTTCTAATTTGGCATGTATCCTCTGGGTGCCTCTGAGATTGGGTTTTAAAGAAAGGGCTGTGTTTAGATTGGTAGAGGCAGAATAATAATCACCTAATTTAATGTAACATTCGGCCATCTTCTTGTGCACCTGGGCACGTTCACTCTTAAAGAGGTCCAGCTCCAATACCTTCTCGTAGTAGAGAAGGGCTTCTCTGGGTTGTGCCCGCCTAGCTAGCCTACCGCAGTAGATCCGTCGGATGCGGTCCTTAATCTCCTCAAAGAGGTACTGCCTCTTGGCCCTCTCCTCCAGCTTAGAGTAGGCCTCTTCATAGAATTCTAGGGCTATATCATACCTCTTCTGCCTCTCGCTCTCCTCTGCCAAGAGAAAGAGACAATCTATATAGTCCTTAAAAGTAAAATAGGTCAGGAGGTGGAAGCCTTGCAAATTCTTCCTTAGACGCTCATAATTAGTCAGGGCCAGTGCCCCCTTATTATCCAAGAGATCCAGAAGTATCATCCTTACCTGGGACTGGACGCCATTCTGCCACCTGCGGAGCCCTGCGCCACTTTTCCCCCTTCTTATGTCTAGTACCTTATCATAGTAGCTACGATGAGAGGCATCGCTGAGGGTCTTGTAGGCTTGGATTACCAGTTTCACCCTGGCCTCCGCCCAGGGCTGATTGCCGTTAGTGTCAGGGTGATACTCCTTCACCAGCTTCCTGAAGGAGCGTTTTATTTCCTCTGGGTCGGCACCTTCTCTTACCTGTAGGACCTCGTAGTAATTTACCAATGTGGAACCTTCTAGCATAGCACGGGACTGCAAACAGTCTCCCTATAAGACGCTGATTTTCATCAATAGTGCCCTTACCTGTATTGACGATGTAAGAATCGGCCACTTTCAGGAGCTTCCTGAAGGAGCGCTCCATATACAGGATATAGGTCTCGTTATCCTTAAGGTGGGCCAGAGCCAGTTTTACTAGCTCCTTCATGGCCTTTCTTTTATTTTTATCAACTTCTTTTCGTTAAGTCAAGTTTTATTATATAAAGCTCCCTTGGGCTATAGAGCAGGGGGCTTTGTCCAGTACTCCACCCAGGAGGATGCTACTAGAGTTAAACTCACATGCTCTACCGGGGACGTTCTATGTTCAACTCCCTAAATTTCTTGGGACTCCAGACTACACACTTCCAAGGCTCGTGGTATAATCCACAAGCTCAGCAGGCCCTCTTGCCCAAAGCAGACCTGTCCTGAGCAAGGCTAGGGAACGGCAAGGTAGAGAGGTCTCATAGCACCAATAAGAAGAGGCTTCAAAACCCGTGCTCTTGACTATCTTGCCAAAAGGTGTAAAAGAAAGTAAGATGAGAATGGTCAAATTCGTAGACGGCCTTTTGCTTACATTGGCATCGCTCTTAAAATTGTTTGCTCGTTGGAGAAAGGACTAAAATTATGGCTGCACCCCTTGAAGAGTGGGTCGAAGAGGTAGCAAGACTTACTCAACCAGACAAAATCTACTGGTGCGACGGTTCAGAAG
>JAUQZZ010000110.1:0-1914 GCA_030586765.1 Candidatus Brocadiales bacterium
GATATAGCCGTTATTAGACTCCCAAGGCTATCCAAATTCACAGATTTTAACATCCTGGGTAGGGAAAGGGGTGTGAATCTTAGGTATGTTGATGCCCCTAAAGACCTGGGCAGTCCAGACCTGATTATCCTGCCAGGGACAAAGAGTACCATAAATGACCTTCTGTATATAAAGGAAAATGGCCTGGCAGGGGCAGTAGTATCCCAGGCCAGGACAGGCACCATGGTGATGGGCATCTGCGGTGGATTCCAGATGCTGGGGAGAAGCCTGCGGGACGAGAATCATGTGGAGTCTAACCAGAGTTTTACGGAGGGCCTTGGGCTCTTAGATACCGACACCACCTTCTTATCTCATAAGCAGACCTTCCAGGTGAAGGCCATGATGGAGAAAGGTCCATTACCTTTTTATGTAGATGATGTCCTTACAGGGTACGAGATACACATGGGTGCCTCCCGCTCCTCTGCCCAGCCACTACTGCGGATAGTGGAGCGGTCTGGCAGCCCTGTAGAGGTTATGGATGGTGCGGTCTCTCCCAAAGGGCAGGTAGTCGGCACCTATCTCCATGGACTCTTTGACAATGATACCTTCCGCCTCCAGCTCCTCAACTATCTGCGCAGACAGAAGGGAAGGGCTCCTTTAGAAAAAGAAAACACCTTATCCTCCTTAGCATCTAAAGAGGAGACCTACAACAGGCTGGCCGAGGCGGTGAGGAAGAACCTTCGGATGGACCTCATCTATAAGACCCTTGGGCTACATGAAGCGCGATGAATTTATTAATGACTTCAGATTTATTTAATAAAGTTGTAAATAGGACACACGAGGCTCAGTATAATTCAAGGTGCATGAGTTTTTAACTATCCAGATTGTAACGGCCTTCTTTTTCGACCTCCTCCTGGGTGACCCACCATGGCTTCCCCATCCTATAAGGGTCATAGGAAGGGCTATAGAAAGGGGAGAGGGGGTCTTACGAAGGCTACTGCCCTTTGAGAGACTCTCGGGGGTTCTTCTAACCCTTTTTATAGTTCTTGGCACATATATAGCTACCTACTGGGTCTTGTCCCTTTTTTATCAGGTAAGCTACCTCTTGCATTTTATTGCATCTACGATTATTCTCTTTTTTACCCTCTCTGTTAGGTCCCTGGCAGAGGAGACAGGAAGGGTAGTCAAGGCCCTGGAGGCAGGAGATATTGGCAAGGCCAGAAAAGAGCTCTCAGGTATAGTGGGGAGGGATACAAAAGACCTGGATGAAAGAGAGATTATACGGGCTTGTATTGAGACCGTTGCGGAGAACACCGTGGATGGTATAATTTCTCCCCTGGTTTATGCCTTCCTGGGAGGCCCTGCCCTGGCCATGGCATATAAGGCCGTTAATACCCTGGATTCCATGGTGGGGTATAAGAATGAAAGGTATCTCTACTTCGGCTGGGCCTCTGCCAGGCTCGATGACCTGGCCAACTACGTCCCTGCCAGGGTGTCTGCACGGCTGATACCTATGAGTTCCTATCTCTGTGGGGCGAGGTTTAAGGAGTGTGTGTATATAACTGCAAGGGATGGCCGAAAACACCCCAGCCCTAATAGCGGGATACCAGAGGCCGCCTTTGCTGGGGCTTTAGGTGTCCAACTGGGCGGGCCCAGCACCTACGGCGGTATACCCTCTAATAAGCCCCTTATTGGTGAACCACAGGAGCCCCTTACCATAGAGAAGATAAGGCAGTCTATAAGGATGGCCTATGTGACCTCTTTCCTGACTCTGGGTCTTGGGGTTGCCCTAAGGACCTTAGTATCTTATTAGATTTTAATTTTGTAGCGGTCGAGCTTGCTCGACTTCAAAGGTCAAGCAGAGCAAGCTCTGCCACTACAATTTTTGATTTCGGAGGTGCATATAGTTCTATGCCTGTATTACCACGCCTGGTT
>JAUQZZ010000110.1:1924-6606 GCA_030586765.1 Candidatus Brocadiales bacterium
AGATGGGGCTTTCTGGCCCCGTTTAAGGCGGCCCTAGAAAGGGCCGCCTATCCATTTCGCTGTTTTTGCAGAGATATCTAGTGGTAAATTATGGAAAGACTACCACGCCTGGTTATTGCTGGCACCCACAGCGGCGTTGGGAAGACCACGGTAAGCCTGGCACTGATGGTGGCCTTAAGGAAGAGGGGTTTGAGGATTCAAGGGTTTAAGGTAGGTCCTGACTACATAGACCCCAGCCACCACAGCCTCGCCACAGGCCTCCCCTCGCGCAATCTGGATACCTGGATGATAGGCAAAGAGGCCTGTAAGGAACTCTTTATAAGGAGCGCCTCCAGGGTGAACGTATCCATTATTGAAGGTGTGATGGGCCTGTACGATGGCCATAGGGATGGTACAGAGGCCGGGAGCACTGCAGAGCTGGCAAAACTCCTCCGTGCACCTGTTATCCTTATCTTAGATGCTAAAGGTCTGGCCCGAAGCGCAGGGGCCATGGTTCAAGGGTACAGGGATTTTGACCCTCAGATATTACTAGCAGGAGTGATACTAAATAATGTAGCTAGCGAAAGGCACTACGAACTCTTAAGAAGGGCTATTGAGGGGCACTGTCAGATTCCTGTGTTAGGTCATATAAGAAGAGATAAGGATATCAGCCTGCCTGAGAGGTATATGGGCCTTGTCCCTTCCAGCGAGGGCAAAGCGGGTGATGATTTCTACTCAAAATTATCTGAAAAGATTGATTCTGTTGATATAGATAGCATTATCGCTATAGCCAACTCTGCCAGGGAACTACCCCTTTCTCCTGTTAAGGTCTTTGCAAAGGCTGGAGAGCACTTTTCCGTGCGGATTGCCTTGGCCAGGGACGAGGCCTTTCATTTTTATTACGAGGATAACCTTGAACTCCTCAGGTTATACGGGGCAGAGATAGTCCCTTTTAGCCCCCTTATAGACGACCGTCTTCCGTCTGATATAGACGCCATATATATTGGGGGGGGCTTCCCCGAACTCTATGCTCGAGAGCTAGAGGCAAACCGCTCCCTGAGGAGAGAGATTAGGGTGGCGGCCGAGAAAGGGGTAGTTATATATAGCGAGTGCGGTGGGATGATGTATCTTTTAGAAAGGCTCATTGACTTTGGTGGTAGCTCCTATAGTATGTGTGGTGTGCTTCCAGGTGCGACACGCATGGTCAAAGAGAGGCAGGACCTGGGCTACGTTACCGTTAGGGCCAGGTGTGATAACCTCCTCTGTAAGAAGGGCGAGACCTTTAGGGGGCATGTCTTCCACTGGTCCTCATTAGTGGATACCCCCCCAGATACCACTTTTGCTTATGAGGTCTCAAAGGGGGAAAAGGAGGAGTTGAGGTTAGATGGGCTTATTAGGGATAACGTCCTATCCTCTTACGTGCATGTCCATTTTGCCCACAATCCAGGGCTGGCTTTGAATCTCCTTTCTGCAGCGAAGAAGGTCAGGGTATGAGGACGGCTGTTATTGTTGTAGCCCACGGGAGTAGGTTAAAAGAGGCCAACCATGGCCTCTATGAGATAGTGGATAGTCTGAGGGCTACAGGCAGATGGGCCGTGGTGGAGCCATGCTTCTTGCAGTTTCAAGAACCAGACCTTACCAGGGCCGTGGATAAGGCCATTACCCAGGGCGCCCAGAAGGTAGTAATCACCCCTGTACTCCTCTTTCCTGGAAACCATCTCCAGAAGGATATACCCCAGGAAATAGAAGGCCAGAGGGCAAGGTACCCAGACGTAGAGTTTATCTTGACACGCCACCTGGGCATAGACCACAGGACTGCCCAGATGGTCATAGAGAGGATAGAAGAAGCAACTTTAGAAGATAAAATTCCTCCAGGCCCAGACCGTCCTTTGAAGCCGAAAGAGATAGAAGAAGAGAGTTTCAGGATTATTGACAAGCTTGTGGACCTCAGCCCATTTCCAGCGGACTTCAGGCCCATAGTGCGGAGGGTGATTCATACTACAGGAGACCCCGAATTTTCAAAGACCATCACCTTTCACCCGGAGGCAGTAGCCGTAGGTCTCAAGACCCTAAGGGAAGGGAGGCCAATTATTACTGATGTTGCCATGGTAAAGACGGGGATAGACAAGAGGCTCCTCTCCCACTTCGGTGTTAAGATAATTTGCAATATATCCTCCCCGAGGGTGAGGAGGGAGGCCGAGGTCTCAGGCAACACCCGCGCCGCCACGGCCCTCAGGGCCTCTGTCTCGAGCATATCAACAGGAGGGATTATTGCCATAGGTAACGCCCCCACTGCATTAAGGGAGGCTATAAGACTGGTCAAAGAGGGCGAGGCCCATCCTGCCCTGGTCATAGGGGTGCCGGTAGGTTTTGTGGGTGCTAAAGAGGCAAAGATGGAGTTAGAAGGACTCCCCCTGCCCTTTATTACAAACCGAGGGATGAAGGGGGGAAGCACCGTGGCAGCAGCCATCGTGAATGCCCTCCTGAGGATGGCTAATGAAAAAGGACATGGCTAAACTGAGATGGGGTTATACCACGGGTACCTGCGCCGCTGGGGCGGCAAAGGCCGCTGCCCAGGGACTGCTCCATGGCTCTATACCTGACGAGGTAGAGATTATTACCCCAGCGGGCATCCTGGTAAAACTCAATATATTGGAAAAGACCATATCCGCCTCAGGCGGACAGTGTAGTGTAAGGAAGGATGCGGGAGACGACCCTGATGTTACCAATGGGTGCCTCATCTTCGCCAGGGTAGAATCCTCCCCTGGGGAAGGGATTGTTATAGATGGTGGTAGAGGGGTAGGCAGGGTGACAAGGCCTGGCCTGAAGGTTCCACCTGGTGAGGCGGCCATAAATCCTGTGCCAAGGAGGATGATTCGCTCTGAGATAGAGGCTTTGGGATTTAAGAGTGGGCTGAAGGTTACCATCTCAGTACCTGAGGGAGAGGAACTGGCAAAGAAGACCTTTAACCCCAGGCTGGGTATCATGGGTGGCATCTCTATAATTGGCACCAAGGGTATTGTAAGACCCATGTCCCAGGAAAATCTTAAGGCCTCTCTCCTCTGCAGCCTTGATGTAGCAGCGGCCCTGGGATACGACACGGTGGTCCTTGTGCCGGGGGCACTGGGCGAAGATGCCTCCCTCAGGGCCTTCAGGTTGCCCCTGGAGCAAATAGTACAGATGAGCAATTTTCTGGGGTTTATGCTTCTTGAGGCCAGCAGGCGCCCCTTCCAGAGGATAATCCTGGCAGGTCATCCAGGGAAGCTGGCTAAATTTCTCAGGGGTGATTTAGATACTCACAGCTTGAAATCCTCGCCAGCCATGGATATTATAATAAAAACCCTTGAGAAGAAGGGCCTGGAAGAGGAAGCCCTGGAAGCTACCAAAAATTCACCCACTGTGGAAGGCATCCTCCAGGAACTGAAAAAAAGAGGTAAACTCCACCTTGTGGAGGAAGTAGCAGAAAGGATAGAGGAGAAGGTGAGGGAGTTCCTCCATCATAAGGTTGAAACCGGTGTCGTGCTTTTCGATATTAATCTGGATATAGTAGCTATATCTGAAGGGGCCAAGAGGTGGCAAAGAGGCTTACAAATAAAGTAGCTATTATAGGTTGTGGGCCGGGTTCCTTGGGCTACATAACCCTTAAGGCACTGCAGGGCATAAAAGAGTCTGATGTTCTGGTGGGCAGCAAGAGACTACTGAACCTCTTCCCAGAGGTAAAGGCCAATAAGATCCTATTAGGAAAAAACTACAGAACCCTCTTAAGTAAGATTGTCAGCCTCAGCTCAAGAAAGAAGGTCACCATACTGGTCAGTGGGGACCCTGGATTTTTCAGCTACGCAAGGTTGGTGGTGGGCAGATTGGGACAAAAGAATTGTGAGGTAATCCCTGGTATAAGCTGTATGCAACTGGCCTTTGCCGCCATAGGAAAGACCTGGAATGATGCCCATTTCATGAGCCTCCACGGGCGGAGGTCAGAACTGGAAGGCCTGGTGGAGGTGGTCAAGACCCACAATAAGGTGGCCGTTCTTAACGACGGTGGGATAAGCCCAAGATTATTGAGCCATACCCTCATCAAAGGAGGGGTGAAAGATAGAAAGATCTTCCTCTGCGAGAACCTCTCCCTGGAGAACGAGAAGGTTAGGGAATTTAACCTTGACTCCCTGGGAAAGGCTGAGGCAGAGGGGATGAATGTCCTCATCTTTACCACCCAAGGCATCTCCTCATCAGAATGACCCCAAAGAAGCTGGGCAATTTCTACGGCATCGGCATAGGTCCCGGAGACCCGGAACTCCTTACCCTGAAGGCCCTCCGCATCTTAAAAGAGGTGGATGTGGTCTTTGTGCCCAAGGCAGGGTCTAAAGAGGAAAGCCTGGCCCTGGAGATAGTCGAGCCTATCTTGAATGGTAAGGAGGTGGTGGAAAAGGTCTTCCCTATGATAAAGGACGCCACGAAGCTCCAGGCCTTCTGGCTGGATGCCGCCCAGGCCATTGGGTCTCAGATAACGGCCGGTAGGGACGTGGCCTTTCTCACTATAGGCGACCCCTTAACCTTTAGTACCTACGTCTATCTCCTGAGATGCCTCAGGGATATTATCCCTGAGGGGAATATCCACACCATCCCAGGTATAACCTCCTTCCATGCAGCAGCAAGCCTGGCCAATCTACCCCTGGCCCAGCGTGACGAGAAGATAGCCATTATTC
>JAUQZZ010000111.1 GCA_030586765.1 Candidatus Brocadiales bacterium
CCCTAGCCCCTCCCGTCAAGGGAGGGGAAAAAGGATGTGCCGAATTTGCAGAAGCAAGGTGCGTAGAGACGCATACTCTCATTGTAAAGGCTGGTATGCCAGCCCGTAGGGTGCGTCTGGACGCACCCTATATTGCTACAATTAATTGTAGAACCCCAACATCGTAGGGGCACGACATGCCGTGCCCCTACATTTATGGTCTCGTTTACATTACGCAGGCAAGGAGACAGCCTTTGAGGAGGTGGAGTAGTAGTCTTTGTAATAGTCCCCGGAGTCTTGAAGCTTGTGCAGATTATCCAACACCTGCTTGAAGACCTGGTCCCAGTCCTGACTCACCCTCAAAGCGAACATGGAGTTGCGGGGGTTGCCCGTCTCCTGCATGGACATCTTAAACCTCTTTCGGATGTTGTCACCGGCGTAGAGGTGGTCATAGACGTACTGCATCCCATTGATGAAATCCTCCAGGGTCATATCTACAAATTTATGTACCACGTGGGCGGTCTCGTAATAGACCCAATCCTCAGGAAAATTCTTTCTGAAGAGCCTCTTCTCTGAATCGAGGCGGGCAAAGAGAGGGGTCTTGGGGAAGGGGCAGTCTATGCCATAGGTGAGGATGTCCACCTTGCAGTCCAGGACAAAATCCACCATCCTCTTAAAGGAGTCCTTGTCATCGCCGTCTGCGCCAAAGACCACTGAGCCCCAGACAATGAGCCCTGCATCGTGGATCTTCCTTATGCAGTCCTTATAGTTGGACGGTCCTAGCTTGAGGTTTACCCTCTTGCCCATCTTCTTGAGTACTTCTTCGTTAGTGCTTTCTATCCCAACCAAAAACCCGAAGTTGCCCGACTTGGCCATGAGCTCCAGTGCCTCGGGGTCCTGGGATATATTCAGGGCTGTAAAGCCCAGCCAGTCCTTCTTGATTCCCTTGTCTATCATACCCCTGAAGAGGTTTTTGGCCCGCTCGGCAGAGCGCACGCTGTGGCCGTAAAAGTTGTCTTCAGCAAACATAAGCCCTTTGTAGCTGGTGGCGGCCATTTCGTCCAGGACGTCCTCGTAAGGTCTTTCTCTAAACTTTTGACCCTGGAAGGTGGGTACACTGCAGAAATCGCACCTGTTGGGACAGCCCTTGGTGGTAATGATAGAAGAAAACTTGTAGTTATATTTCCTCCTCAGAAGTTCCCTATCGGGATAGACGTTTTTTAGTCTAGAAAGGGGTGGAAGGCCCCCTTGGTAAATCTTCTTGAGCTGTCCATTTTCGAAGTCCTTGATGAGCTCAGGCCAGACATTCTCGGCCTCTCCCGTCACCACTGCATCAACGTACCGACTGGCCTCCTCAGGCACTACCGAGGCGTGTATACCACCCATGACCACAGGTATGCCATGCCTTCTGCAGGCCTGAGCAATCTTATAGGCCCTGGGGGCCTGGTATGTCAGGGCCGTGACGGCTACCAGGTCAGGGGGGTTAAAGGTTAGCTCCTTTTCCTTATCGTCCATGGCGAGTTCTATATTCTCGTCAATGACGTCGAACTCCCAATCCCCTGGGGTGAGGGCAGCAAGGTAGGCCAGATTGAGGGGCATCTGGACTATCACATGTATACTCTCCTCACCGTGACGCCCTGGGGGATGAGGATTTATAAGGAGCAACTTTCTCATACACTTACCTCCCGTTCTTTAATATTAAGTTAGCTACCCTCCAGCCTGAGGATACTACTGCACAAACTCCAGGCCCGGGATTAGTCCAATGTCCAGCCAGATAAAGATTCTCTATAGGCGTGCGATTACCTAGCCGATTGGAGCCTGTCTGCTCCAGGGTGACCGCCCACCCATAGGCAGCCCCCTTAGAATTCAGTGTGTATCGCTCAAGTGTCTTGGGTGTAGCTGCCTCTACTACCTCGATATGCTTAGAGAGATTTGGCACCAGGCCTTCGAGATAATCTATAGTCTCTTTAGTAAGTTTTTCTTTCAAGGCCTTCCAGTCCATCACCTCTTCATATCCCTCCTCCATGGTGGCCACCACCGTTATTATATGCCGCCCAGGTGGGGCGAGGGACTGGTCTACCTTGGTAGGTGCTGATATGTACTTCCACTGATTGTTGGGGCCGTGGTAAAAACCCCTCCTGAACCCCTTTAAGTCTACCTCTGGCCCTAAGCCAAGATATAGGAGAAAGTAGGAGGGGCTTTCCTTCATCGCCTTTACCCTACCTAAGTACTCCCCGTCTACCTCCCCCTTCATTAGATGGAAGAAGGTCTGCCTTGCGTCAATATTAGATACTATGCAGTCTGAGGAGATCTTTGGGCCTTCTTCCAGGCGTATCCCTCTGGGTCTATGGCCATTGAGAAGTATCTCCTCCACCTTTGAGGATAGGAGAAGCTCTCCTCCAGAATTAGCAAAAGCCTTTGCTAAGGCGTTGGCGAAGGTCTGGGTTCCACCCCTGGGATAGTAGGCCCCATCCCTCAGGTAATTGACCAACATCTGGCACATGCCAATGCTCGATACCTCCCTGGCTGGTGAACCTAGATAACCCCACTGCCCTGCAAGGGTAGTCTTAAGTTCAGGGTTGTCAAAGAAGCTGTCCAACATCTCACCGTAGGTAAGCCCCCCAAACCTGGCCAGGGTAGGGCTGTTATCTTGCTCCTTTAGTATTGCCCAATAGAGCCTTATAAATTCCTCAAAGAAATTGGATATTTTCTCCCGCTCCTCTGGATACCTCTTCTGTAAGAGGTCTATGTAGTCCTCTATCTCAGCGGGGATGTCTATAGAAAAGGAGGGGAAGACCAGGCTATCCATTGGGTCCAGTCTAAGGAAATCCATCTCCAGGCCCAACTCCTTCAGACACCGCCCTACAATGCTGTATTTGCTACAGCCTCCTATATGATGGACCGCTGAGTCGAAAAGGAATCCCTTTCTTTTAAAGGAGGTACAGTAACCTCCCGGAAGATGATGTTGCTCGGCGATTAATACCTTTTTACCCCTTTTTGCTAGGAAAGCACCACAAACAAGCCCTCCAATGCCTGCACCGATTATAATTACATCGTATCGCTTTTGCAGGTCTGCTTTAGCAATAGAAGGATTTCTCTGCTCATCCATATCTACGATAACCTGGATAGGATTAACGAGGAACAATTGCCCGTGTAGGAGAAGGACTGCACCATAGCATGTCTCACAGGTATTTCCCTTTTTTTATTGGGGACGTAATCCAGGTCGCATTGTGGATCAAACTCTCTATAATTGATAGTTGGGGGAATCACTCCTTCATTAATAGCCATGATGCAGGCCACACACTGCATTGCCCCTGAGGCATCCAGGCAATCACCCGTCATAGATTTTATTGCGCTTACAGGGACCTTCCTGGCATAGTCGCCAAAAGACTCCTTGATTACTACGGTCTCCATCTTGTCACCATTAATACTGGAGTTGGCATTGGCAGAGATATAAGAGATATCTTTGGCCTCAAGCCCTGCCTCTTGAAAGGCCGCGGAAACAGCTCTCACACCCCCTCCTAAGTCTTCACTACCACTCCTGGTGGGGTTAAAGGCGCTACCGTAGCCCTTGACCTCTGCATATATCCTCGCCCCTCTATTCAAAGCACCCTCCAGGGTCTCCAGTAATACTATGGCCGCACCTTCTCCCAGGACTATCCCGTTTCTCCTCTTATCAAAGGGGGCGCAGATTTCAACATTGCTATCCTTGCTTCCGGAGAGGACCCCTGCCCTGTAAGCTGCCCAGTATATATCCCTGGTGAGTCCATAGACCCCTCCCGCCAGCACCGCCTTAATCCTGCCCATCTTCAGGAAATCAGTGGCATAAATTATAGCATCTACCCCACTGGTTTCACCAGTAGAAACCGTAGAGTTTAGTCCTTTTGCTTGGCAAAAGATAGAGGCCCTGCTAGCTGGGGCATTTAGAACCGTGTTAGGGAAGTCCATGGGATTTACATAATTAGGCCCCTCTTTTAGGGCCTCTAGGTCGAAGGTGCTTATGCTCTCTATGCTACCAAAGGTTGAACCCAACACTATTCCCAGGTCTTCCTCTCCATAGCAGTGGTCTAGGCTGGCATCTCCCAGGGCCATACCTGTGGCAGCTGTTATGAGGAGAGAGGTCCTATCAAAATGTCTTATCCCCTTTTGTCCCAGGAAGGTTTTTGGGTCAAATTCGGGTATCTCCCCTGCCTGCTTAGACCTGTATCTGCTCACATCAAAGAGGCTGACAGGCCTTATCCCCGAAAGGCCCCTTTTTAGACCATCCCAGAAACTCTCTTTGCCTGTGCCAATAGGGCTGATAACACCAATACCCGTTACTACAACCCGATTATCCATGGTTAGCTACTGAAAACGGATGGAGGAAATCTTTCATATCGCCTGAGGGTTAGTTAAGGAACTTCTTCACTACCAGACAACTATTGTTACCGCCAAAGGCGTATGCTGTATTTAGGGCAACATCTACGCGGTGTTCACGCTTTACGTTAGGGACGTAATCCAGGTCGCACTCGGGGTCTTTGGTGATATAGTTTATGGTGGGTGGAACGACGTCGTTAGAAACTACCAGGGCACAGGTAATGGCTTCTATAGCGCTAGCGGCTCCCATGGTGTGGCCCAGCATAGACTTTATAGAACTTACTAGGAGACGCTTGGCATGCTCATTAAATACCTTCTTTATGGATATGGTTTCTGCCCTGTCATTAGCAATGGTACCTGTGCCGTGGGCGTTAATATACTGGACATCTTCAGGCCTAATCCCGGCACTTTTCAAGGCCTTCTTCACAGAAGAGACCACGCCGTCGCCCTCGGGATGAGGGGTGGTGATGTGATAACCATCACAGCTCAGCCCGTAGCCTATTACCTCCGCATAGATATTCGCCTCTCTGGCCAGGGCCTTATCCAGGGGCTCTAGTACCAGTATGCCAGCACCCTCACCAATGATCATACCCTTGCGATTCTTGTCAAAGGGCTGACATATATCTGGCGCCACAGCTCCTAGACGGCTGAAGCCTGTAAAGGCCACCTTCGAAAAGGGGTCAGAGCCGCCCGCCAGCATGACATCTGCCCTTCCCAACTTTATTAGGTCATAGGCATAGCCTATTGCATAATTCCCTGCCGCGCAAGCAGTGGGAATTATAGTATTAGGACCTTTAAACCCAAACTCTTTGGCTATATTGGCGGGTATGTTGTTACAGGGGTGCTTTAGAAAGAGGGCTGAATCTACGTAATCCTCATCCTGTTCATATCTGAGGAGATTTATCTTCTCCAGTATCTGTATCTCTCCACCAGTGGTACCTACCGAGACTCCTATCCTTTCCGGCTCTATAGCATCCGGCTCTAGACCAGAATCCTCCAGGGCTAGCCTGGTGGCGGCTATAGCCAATTGAGAACCCCTTCCGAGTTTTTCCAGGGCGCCATTCTTTGTATACTGTCTAAAGTCAAAATCTCTCACCTCGCAGCCCTTGTGAACCCTGTGGTGTGAAGTATCAAAGCAACGCACATCATCCACACCTGATTTTCCAGCAAGGAGTGCCTCCCAGAAGGCCTCCTTTCCAGAACCAATGGGGGTTATCGTGCCTAAGCCTGTGATTACTACACGTCTATCCATACTTTTGATATTCTAACTAAGGGAGGACTTGTCAGCCAAGGCGAAGGTCAGGGTAGCCTTGGCCACCATATCTTCGCCTACCTTGGCAGTACCTTGCACTATCGCACCCGTAGACACTACCTTATCTACACTTACCTCCAACAATAACTGGTCTCCTGGGAAGACCGGTTTCACAAAGTTTGCCTTTACCGAACCCAGTAAAAAAACAGAGTCTAAGCCCCCCTTTCCCTGAAAACTCTTTTTAAAGAGGATGATAGAGGCCTGGGCTAAGGCCTCTAAGGTTAGGGCCCCAGGCATGATAGCATACTCAGGGAAATGCCCGACAAAGAAGGGTTCATTCCCTGAAACATTCTTGAGGCAGACAATCCTCTTACCCTCCTCAAGTTCAATCACTTTATCTATGAAAAGGAAGGGATACTTCTGGGGGACAAGCCTTCGCACCTCTTCAAAATTTAAAACCATAAGGGGGGACTTTCTCCTAGGCCTTTTGAGCTGGACCTTCCTGCAGCCTCCCGCTCTCAGCCAGAACCGCCTTAGTCATATTAATCGTGGCCGTTAGAGAGGTGATATCTACCAGTTTTTCTTCAGGAATCTGTATCTTGAATTTTTTCTCTATGAGGGCCAATATCTCCAGGGCTAGAAGGGAATCTATCTCTAGCTCTTTGAAGAAATTTGCATCCCGTTTCTTCCATATCTCATCCCTGTCTAACTCCGTAACCTCAGCAACTATGTTTGTTACCTCTCTTTCGATTTCCTCGGTTTTCAAAACCGCCCTCCTTTTTGAAGACAGGTGTCTCTAAAGGTCCTCAAAGACCAATATTATGCCTAGAATTTCAAATAATAATCCCCTTTACTAACGACTAAACTGTGGGATATTACCATGGTCAGTAGATGTTGTCAATAGCAATCTTAAAAGGGCCTGCCTGACGTAACCC
>JAUQZZ010000012.1:0-22539 GCA_030586765.1 Candidatus Brocadiales bacterium
ACATGAGATTCTTCGTCCGCCTGAGGCGGACTCAGAATGACAGAGATGTCGCTCAGAATGACATCGGGAGGCTGGGAAGGACAAGAAGGAGAATAAAAAAATAGATTCTTCACTTCGTTCAGAATGACATCTTTTATTGTCACCCTGAGCGCAGCGAAGGGTCTTGTTACACAGGGCAAAAAGTTTCAAAATAAAAAATGGGGCAGTATTATGTGTACATTATGACGAACAAGTCGAGAACGCTTTACATAGGTGTAACGAATAACCTGGAGCGTCGTATTCTTGAACATAAACACCATTTGGTTGAAGGATTTACAAGAAAATACAAAATAACGAAGCTGGTCTATTACGAAGCAACTAGTGATGCTCTAGATGCAATAACAAGAGAGAAACAGATTAAAGGGTGGTTGCGAAAAAAGAAGATTGCTTTGATTGAGTCCGTGAATCCGAAATGGAAGGATTTGAGTAAAGAATGGCTTAGAGATTCTTCGCTTCGCTCAGAATGACAAGAAGGATAAAATGCACTTAAACATCGAAAGAACCCTGAAAGAACTCACCACTACCCTGAGCGAAGAACTAAAGGGTTTCGTGAATTCCATAGTCCTTTACGGCTCTGTGGCACGCAATCAGGCCACTGAGGATAGTGACATTGATATAATGGTAGTTATGCCAGATAATATGGAGGCTTATCGCAAGGTCTCAAGGATAAGCTACAGCATAGACCTCAAAAATTCCACAGTAACAAGTGCAATATGTTTTACTCCCGAAGAACTAACTACACTTGTTGAGGACGGCTCGCCCTTTATTGAGGATGTATTAACAGAAGGGGTTATCCTTTACGACGATGGAACCTTCCAGGAACTACATACGAAGATGCTTGGCACAAGCAGATGAGACCCTTAAAGATGCAGAGATGCTCTTAAGTCACGATAGGCTCCGCTCTGCTGCAGATAGGGCTTACTACGCTGTTTACCATGCTGCCCAGGCCCTGCTATATAGTAAAGGCCTAAAACCAAAGACCCATTCTGGACTTCAACGCATGTTTGATGAGCATGTAGTGAAAACGGGTCTCATCAGTGAAGAGTTAGGCGTGACCCTTGCTGATGCCTTCAAACTAAGACAAAAGAGCGACTACGATGTTGAAGCTGTAATCACAAAAGAACTTGTTGACGATATTATAAAAAGGGCAAGACAGTTTATTTCTAAAATAAAGGGGCTCTTAACTTAAGTTGACACCCAAAACTCAGGGCCTGAGCGTGTCGAAGGCTCGCACGCTACATTCCAAGGGCAGAATAAAGGAGATTCTCCGCTACGCTCAGAATGACGGGAAGGATCTTAAGATTGTAGCGGCAGAGCTTGCTCTGCAAAGTCGAGTAACCTCGACCGCTACAATAGATTTTTGGTAGGTATTTAAAAAGGATAGCTTTGTTGAAGATGTAGCGTGGGAGCTTGTCTCCCACGGTTTTTAGCGTGCCAGACGAACTGGCACGCTACATTAATCAGAAAGAATGTAGGGTGCGTCTTGACGCACCACTTTAAAAATGCCTAATTATCGCCGCGCTAGGTACTGACAAACAGTAGGACATCTCTGGGATGGAAAATCCAGAAAAACCAAATATCCGGCTGCTTCCGACAATGGAAGTGGTTATCAATGAACAACTCAAAAACGAAGTCAGTAAAATGATAGCTAAATATAAAGGACATTTCGCGCTGCTCGGGGGATTGGATATGTTAGATACCATGAAGCGCTATATTATCTACGATGTGAACCAAGCTCGGCCAGTGGGACTTATCGGATGGGTGGGTCCACCAGAAGAGGCTGACCCAAGCTGGTGGGTTCGCCCTGAGAGCAGGCAAAAGGGGTACGGGAAGCGTGCCGTAGAACTACTAGCTGAAGAGATGTACAGACAAGGTATTCAGAAAATCAAGAAAGACATTCTAATTGACACTGAGACAGAAGGAGAAGATGTGGCCTCCAGGAGGCTTATTCGCCACCTTAAGAAGCGTTTTAACAGTTTGCTGAAAAGGAGCAGAGGATGACAACAGTCATAAAAGAGATAAAGTCTACCGCATCGGGTATCCAGGGAAAGATACTCAAGAAGCAGAAGCCTACTATGAGTTTTCCCCTGAGGGCCTTGAGTAATGTAAAGTACAGGCCCGACATAGGATTCTTTGAACTCAAAGGCCATAAGAAGGTGCGCACCCTGACGGTGAACACCGTGAAGACCTTTGCCCAGACCCTGCGGATGATGTCCCTTTCTAAGGAACTAATAGATAAGGACGACATCGCCACCAAGCGAGAGGCTTACTATGTCTCAAAGAACTGGGAGGATGCCCGCTTTGACGAACAGCCTGAATCAGATATGGTCATGGACGACCTGGAGGCCATGTTTGAGATGAACCGCGAGCAGTTGGGCTTTATCCCTGAGGAGAAGGGAGGGGAGGTAGCAGGAAGGCTCATCGTCATTGACAAGGATGAGCGGGGGAAGCCCCTCAAGATAGACTGCACCAGGTTTGGCTCAGGGGCCTACTCAGTGCCCATCTCTATAGAGCACCTCAAGTTTGAGACCAATGCAAAATTCATCCTGGTCATTGAGACCGCAGGCATGTTCCAGCGCCTGGCAAAACACGCCTACTGGAAGACGGCCAACTGCATTCTGGTATCCATGGGAGGTGTGCCCACCAGGGCCTGCCGCCGCTTCGTCAGGAGGCTGTCGGAGGAGAAAAAGATACCCGTCTATGCCTTTGTGGATGGCGACCCCTACGGCATCGGTAACATCTACAGAACCCTTAAAGTTGGTTCCGGTAATGCCGCTCATATCAACAGATACTTCTGTGTCCCTAATGCCAGATATTTAGGGGTAACGCCCCAGGACATCATTGATTATAAACTCCCCACCCATCCCCTGAAGGAGGTGGATATAAAACGGGCCCAGGACGCCCTGAAGAACGACCCCTTTATAATCCATCACAAGGAGTGGCAGGAGGCCTTTAAGCAGCTCATAAAAATGGGCGTAAGGGTAGAACAGCAGGCCCTGGCAAAACACGGGCTGAATTATGTGATAGATGTTTATCTGCCTAAGAAACTGAAACACCCAGAAAGATTTCTGCCGTAAAGACAGTAAATGCGACTTGTAGAGATAAATGTAGCGTCGGAGCTTGCTCTGACGTTTCTAATAATCGTATGAAGCATGTAGCGTCGGGTCTCCGCACCCGACGAATCATTTCTCTTCAAGGATACCGCAGGGCTTAAGCCCTGCGCCACCCAAGGGGAAGCTACAAGAATCTCCTGGCATATCATATCCTCTAACCAGATAGGTCCTACTACAATACGTCTTACCTCCCCCCATTATGCGTGAAAGATTCCTCAGGCTAGGCTATAATATCTATAAAGAAGGTTCTGACGTCTAATTCCCCACTGGGAAGACCCCTTAGTGGCAGGTGGAGAACAGGTAAAGAGAGGGGGTTCTGGGCTATGGAGCGCCAATTTACTGCACTTATAAGAAGGGATAAGGACGAGTATGTCTCACGCTGTCTGGAGATAGACGTGGAGTGCCACGCCAAGACCTGGGAGGAGGCGAAGGAGTGTCTCAAAAAGGCTGTTGAAGGCTATGTAAAGACCACCCCTCCTGAAAAGCTCGACAATGTAGGCAATGATTTCTTCATGTACAGGTTTGTGGTGGAATCTTAGTTAACCACCTTAGGCAGACTGGGGTGTACCTTCGGCCTTGAAGACAAATATCTTCCCATCCCCTATCCTGCCCGTATAGGCGGCCTTTCTGACGGTTTCGATGACCTCCTCGGCCATCTCGTCCCTTACCGTCATTTCTAGCTTCACCTTGGGTAAAAAGGTAATGGTGTACTCGGAGCCGTGGTAGAGTTCCAGGTGTCCTTTCTGACGGCCATAGCCTTTTACTTCAGTAATGGTGACGTCCTCTATACCAATACCTTTCAGGGCCTTCAGGACCTCCTGGAGCTTAAAGGGTTTGATTATGCACACCAATTTTTTCACAATACAGCCTCACGCAAGGTTGAAGCCGTCCAGTACCCTGTACTACGGAACTAATCTATAATAGAAATCCCTCTGTCTGGCCTCATAGCCCAGGTCTTCTATGAGGTGGACTATCTCCTCCTGGCGCATCCTGAAGCTCACCCCTGCGGCCCTGACCACGTTTTCTTCTATCATAGTAGAGCCCATATCGTTAGCACCGAACTTTAGGGCCAGTTGTCCTATCTTGGGGCCCTGGGTCACCCAGGAGGCCTGGATATTCGGGATATTATCTAGATAAAGCCTTGAGATGGCCAGGGTCTTTAGATATTCAAAGGCCCCTACAGAAGGCAGGTTCAACCGGGTATTCTTTGGCTGGAAGGTCCAGGGTATGAAGGCTGTGAAGCCACCTGTCTCATCCTGGAGTGTCCTTATCCTATCAAGATGTATCATCCTCTCTTCTAAGGTCTCCATGTGGCCAAACATCATAGTAGCAGTGGTTCTCATACCCAGTTTGTGGGCCTCCCTCATTACCCCTAGCCACTCCTCTGAGGTACACTTCTTTGGGCTAACCATCCCCCTGCACCTATCTACCAATATCTCTGCACCGCCACCAGGGATAGAGTCCAGCCCTGCCTCCCTGAGGCTGAGTATCACCTCCTTGACAGGAAGGCCCTCCAGTCGGGAGAGGTGTATAATCTCTGGGGATGAAAAGGCGTGGATATGGATGGAAAATCTCTTTTTTATAGAGGCCAGGAGTCCCTGGTAGAAGTCCAGCCTGAGGTGGGGATGTAGCCCACCCTGCATGAGGACCTGGGTGCCCCCCTGCTCCAAGGTCTCTTCTATCTTACGAAAGAGCTCCTCCGCGGTGATTACGTAGGAATCTGGGTCATCCTCATCCCTGGAGAAGGCACAGAACCTGCACCTGGCCTGGCAGACATTAGTGTAGTTAATGTTTCTATCCACGGCATAGGTGCGGTAGGCCTCGGGATGCAGGTGGAAAGAGAACTCCTCAGCCGCCCTTGCCAGGGGGATTATATCCTTGGAGCGTAAAAGGGCAAGGCCCTCCTCAAGACTTATACGCCCCTTTGAAGGCACCTTCTCTAATATGTCCTCTACCAGAAAATTCAAGCCTCACACCCTCAGGAGCTAATCCCATCTTTAGGGCATAACTGTAGAAACGTTCTAGCCCCTCTATCTCTTGCTCTCCCAAGCTATAATGTATTCGCTCAGTAAGGTACCTCAGACATACCTCGTGTCTCAGCCCCAATTTCTCTGCCTCCCTGAGGGCTATGACCCCCAGGTCTTGAACACCACTTTCCTTTGCCTCCTGTAGCAGGACACTCACCCTCTCTAATCTTTCTGCGGAGGTAGCTACCCAGAGGGCATAAACAAAGGGCAGTTGCGTTAGCTCCTGCCATTCAGCCCCAAGGTCCAGAGAAGGCAGGCCATCGCTCACCCTTATAGCATTATCTCCAATGACCAGCACTGCATCGGCCTCCACCCCTTCCAATCTGGGCCCGCTCCGCCAGGAAAGGTAGCGAGGTTCAAGGCCGTATCTTTCTTTAAGTATAATCCGCGTCAGTGCTGCAGAGGTAAGGGATGCCTCGTCAAGGGCCACGCTCCTGAGCTTATTTAGGGGCTTCTTTAGAAAGAGCCTTACGCTCTCCACAGGTCCTTTAGAGGAGATGCAGATGCCTGCAAGGGCCGTATAACCCTTACCCCTAAGGTACTCGATGGAAGGTATGAGGGCCACCTCCACCCCTCCCTCCTCCAGGAGCCTGGGTAATACGGAAGGCAGGTCAAAGATTAACTCCACCTGGCCCCTCTTCTCTAGCCCATAGACCAGGGGCTTTGCGTTAAGATAAGGGACCACCCCTATTCTCAGTCTTCTTTCCATTACTAAGGTCACTCCCTTTCTTCTCTGCGAAGAAGGATTTTAACATATTGGACCCACCGATTCCAATATTCCTTTTTATAAATCTTAGGGCCTATAGTGTTTCGTATTGACCAGGGGTGGAGGTTTTGATATTATACTCCAGGTGTTTATAAAAAATAGGACTATACATAGATGAAGAAATTCCTTGTACTTACCTTCTCTCTATCTCTCCTTGTTTTATGTGGTCTTAAAAACACCTCCCTTGTGGAAGCGTTCTCAATTCCTAGCCAAGAGTCCACGGCTGAGATAGAAAAATGGACAAGACAGCTTTACTCCCCTGATCCAGCCATCCGTAGCTCAGCGGCAGTTTCCCTCCTGGACCTTGGCCATTCTGATGCCCTAGAACCCCTGCTAAGTATCCTGAGAGGTAACCCTCCTGTACCTACTACTGGAGAGTTAAAAGAAGAGCGTACATCGGGAAGAGACGTCCTCATCTCAGTCATAAAGGCCTTTGGCTTTAAAGGAGATGACAGGGCTGTGGAACCCTTAATAGAGCTGCTGAAGAACGAAGACCATGAGATAATGCAGAGTTCCTCCGAAACTTTAGGTAAACTACGCACACTTAAGGCCATACAAGCCATGGCCACAGGAGTCCTTGACCTTCAATACCCATCAGGTTCAAGGGTCCTCCTTGCCCATTCTTTGGGTCAAACCAGGGAGAGGGAGGCTGTGGAACCCCTACTAATGGTCCTTCAGTCACCTGAGACAGAGCTCCAAAACGCTGCTGCTGCAGCCTTGAGGCTCATCTCGAAGCAGACCTTTGGTAGGGACTTATCAAGGTGGCAGGAGTGGTGGGAGCTGAATAAGGTAAAGACCCGTGAACAGTGGCTGGAAGACATCACAAAAGAGCTAGAGGAGGATACTGAGGAACTCGAGGCACAAAATGAGGCATTAAAGAAGGAGCTAGCAGACAAGACTATAGCCCTCCTGGGTAGCGCTACCCAGAACAAGGACTACAAAGTCCTTCTTGAGGCTATGAAAAGTGGCCATCCTGAGGTGAGGGCCTTTGCTACAAAGAAGTTAGCTGAGTTAAAGGACCCCAACTTCATACCAGCTTTTATCGATGCCCTAAAGGATAAGGAAAAGGAGGTCAGAGCCTCAGCGGCCCTGGCCTTAGGTGAAATGAGAGATGAAAGGGCCGTTAACCCCCTTATAAATGCCCTATGGGATGAGGATATCTTGGTGAAGGAAAAGTCAGCAGTGGCCCTAGCCAGTTACAAAAGCAAACCAGTAATGGATGCCTTGATTCTGAGCCTAAGGGGAGGGGAAACCCCTGTAGTAATTGCGGCTACAGTGACCCTGGGCCAGATAGGAAACCCAGAGGCAGTGGAACCTTTAATAGAACTCTTGAGTAGCAAGGAAGCAAAGGTCAGGGAAACGGCAATTATGGCCTTGGGAAGGCTTAAAGACCCCATGGCGGTAAAGCCTATAATAGAGGCCCTACAAGATAAAGAAGAAAGAGTAAGGTGGTATGCCGCTGATAGCCTGGGGAGCATAAAGAATAGCGAGGCAATAGAACCCCTGATACAAACCCTCTCAAAAGACAGTACCAGGGTCAGGGAATCAGCGGCTGCGGCCTTAGGCCAGCTAGGTAATGAAAGGGTCATCGAACCCTTGGTGAAGGCTATGGCAGACCCTGACAAGAGGGTGGCAGACCAGGCAGCTGATGCCCTCTTATCCATACAGACCCAGTCCTTTGAAGCCCTAGACTATCTGGCAGATACCTTCTATAACATGAAGGATTATAATAGGGCTAGCCTTATCCTGGAGAAACAAATATCCCAATTCTCTAGCAACGGGCCCTACCAGACAAAGGTCCTGGATAGTAAACTGAAATTAGCCCGGGCATATCACCTCCAGAAGGATTGGCAAAAGGCTGCGGTGTTATACGACCTCCTTTCCACACAAAAACCTAAGGATATGGAGATAAAGATGGGCCTTGTTAAATGTCTCAAAGAGGTCAAACAGTATGACCGCCTCCAGGAACTCTACGCCCTATGGATGAAGGAGTTACCTGAACAGGCCCAGGATTGGTGGCAAGGGAGGGTGGAGCTTCTAAATATCCTCTTTGAAGAAGGAAACTACGTTAAGATTGAAAAATTAGTAGATAGTTTTCTCCTAGAAGACCCTGAACTGGGTGGGCCAACCTTTAAAGGTAAGATACTGACATTAGCAAAAAGAAGCGCTGGCAAGGCCCTTTCCCATAGCGGCGATACAGGGACTTCCACTATACCTTAAAATAAGATGAAAATACTTATTGTAGGCGCCGGAGCGGTAGGATTCAATCTGGCAAAACAACTTTCCAGTGAGAAACATGACGTCTCCCTGGTGGAGAGCGACCCCACTATCCTTCGAAAGATAGAGGAGAAACTGGATGTCTTTCTGGTAAGGGGCAATGGCAGTTCCCCCAGCACACTAGAAGCCGCGGGAATAAAAGAAGTAGATATGCTCCTCGCTGTTACAGACAGTGATGAAACAAACCTCACAGTATGCCTCTTGGCCTACTGGTACGGAGTAAAGACCAAGATCGCAAGACTCAGAAATGAAGAGTTTACCAGAGATGAATCTATCCTGAGGGAAAGGCAATTCTTCATTGACCACATAATAAACCCCAACCGTATTACTGTTGATTCTATATTGAAGGTAATAGAGACCCCTGGGGCCACCTATGTGGCAGATTTTGTGGAATCCGATATACTCTTCAGGGGCTTTCATGTCCCCCCAAATGCCCCTATAGCGGGAAGGAAGATTTCCGAACTGAAGGAGATAGGCTCAACAGACTCCTTTCTTATAGTTGCTATAAAGAGGGGGGATGAAATGATTATCCCTGTGGGGAATACGGAGATAAAACCAGAGGACAACATCCTTGTCCTAATAGCCAGGGCCAGTTTACCCTTCTTCCTGCCCATGGTAAACCGCAGGGCTGAAGAGGTCCAGAGGATAGTAATATATGGAGCTACCAGCGTAGGGCTCCAGTTGGCCCAGACCCTGGAGCAGCGTGTAACCGTAATCCTCATAGAACCTGATGAAGACAAGGCCCAGGTAGCTGCCTCAAGGCTTACCCATACCACCATACTCCATGGAAATGCCACCGAGACAGAGACCCTTAAGGAAGCTGCCCAAGAACCCGTGGATTTTTTCATTGGCGCCTCTGAGGATGAACAGGCCAACATCCTCGCCTGCCTCCTGGCAAAAAAGCAGTATTCCAAGAAAACCATAGTACTTACCAATGAGCCTGATTTTGTCCCCATCTTTGGCTCCATCGGTATGGATATAGTAATCAACCCGCGGCTTATCACCGTAAGTTCTATACTGCAACAGATAGCCCGTGGCCCTGTGGTGGGCCTGGCTAAACTCTTTGATAAGACCGAGGCTGAGGCCGTTGAGATAATAGCAGAGAGTAAATCCAAGATTGCAGGCAAAAAACTTCGTGAGATGTCCTTCCCAAAGGGCTCTATCTTAGGAGCTGTCATTAAAAATGGTGAGATGATATTACCCCATGGGGAGTGCATCATAGACCCAGGGGACCGCGCCATCGTCTTTACCTTGCCGGAGGCCTGGGAAAAGGTGCAGTCCTTATTTGTAAAGAAATAAGCGCAAACCCTAACCCTTCCCCTTCCGACCACAAGTCCACTTATGAACTACACAAGGCCTGAGTTGTAGGTATGAAATGAACAAGTCTCTTATCATATCCACCACGGGTGGGCTACTTCTATTCCTGGCCCTTGCCATGCTCCTGCCTCTTCTTGTCGCTGGATACTATGGGAATAGAGAAGAACTGAGGGCCTTCCTGTACTCCGCCGTGGTAACAGCAGCCGCAGGGGCCCTTATGAAATTTCCCTTTCAAAAGAAAGACACAGAATTCACAATAAGGGAGGGCTTTGTCTGTGTAGTGCTGGGCTGGACCGTCTGCGTCCTCTTTGGCTCCCTCCCCTACCAGCTCACAGGAAGCATTAAGGGTTTCACTGATGCCTACTTTGAAAGCATGAGCGGATTTACTACTACAGGAGCCACCGTTATAAAAGCCGTGGAGTCCCTGACCCCTGGTATAGTCCTCTGGAGGGGCTTCACCCAATGGCTGGGGGGTTTGGGTATAGTAGTCTTCTTCATAGCCTTCTTGCCCACCGCAGGACTTGCAGCCCACCATCTCTTTGCTGCAGAATTTCCAGGTCCTACGGCAGACAGGATAAGGCCCCGCATAGCAGAAACTGCCAGGCTACTCTTAAAGATATATATACTTCTATCCCTCCTAGAAATCCTACTCCTTCTACTGGGGGGCATGCCAGCCTTCGACACCCTCTGCCATACCTTTAGCACCGTTTCCACTGGTGGCTTCTCTAGCAAGGATGCCAGCATCGCCTCCTATCAAAGCCTTTATATTGAAGTGGTGATTTCCGTCTTCATGTTTCTGGGGGCCTGCAATTTTGTCCTTTACTATCAAGCGGGAAAGGGTAAAGTGGGTCATGTCCTTAGAAATCCTGAGCTGCGGTTCTTTGCACTCCTGGTCTCCATTATCATATTTCTAGTCGCCCTTTCCTTGCATTCTAGCGCTACAGGTGCCGTGGAAGGCAAATCCTTCCCTGGGGCCTTAAGGAGAGCCGCCTTCCAGGTCTTATCCATAGCCACCACTACTGGCTTTACCACAGAGGATTTTGATAAATGGCCCGACTTCTGCCGCTTCGCCTTGATACTGATGATGCTGGTGGGGGGGTGTGCTGGCTCTACCGCTGGGGCAATCAAGAACATCCGTATATTACTACTACTTAAATGTACTGGACGTGAGCTGGTCCGTCTAGTCACCCCCAGGGTGGTGAAGCATGTGAAGATCTCTGGCGTCTCTGTGGAAGAGGACGTTATCAGCAACGCCTTTGGCTTCTTCTTCCTTTACCTTGGCCTCTTTGGACTCTTTTCCTTGATACTGTCGGCCCTGGGGATAGATATAGTGACGGCCTTTGGTGCCGTTGCGGCCACTATGGGTAATGTGGGACCTGGTCTGGGAGGGGTGGGGCCTGGTCTAAATTACGGCCACCTGGACCTCATGGAAAAGTGGGTGCTTATCTTCTGCATGCTTCTGGGCAGGCTAGAGATATACAGCGTTATCCTTATGTTTATGTTTCTTAGGCGCTAGGTTGTCTGCTTCCCCAAAAGACAGGCGTTCAGGGCCTTCAGGAGTTTCTCCTGGTCTATAGACTTTAATTGGCAGGCCATCTCCACGCTGACCATCTTTGCCATAGTCTTCCGAGCTACAGGATTCTCCAGCTGTTTAAACCCAAAGTCCACGAACACCTTCAGGGTATCGGGATACTGCTCCACGATATCATATACAATGGTCTCTTTTGTTATCTTCTCTATTTTTTTCATTTCTTTCTCCTTGACCAATTCCTCTTTGAGGTTCATGGTCATCCATATATTGTAGGCGAAGAAACTCAAGGCCGATACCTCAACCCATCCCGAGGCCCCTACTACAGGATAGAAGATTCCTGCATTATAGGGGATAAGTATCTGGCCAAATACCCTGAGAAAAATGCCAAGATTAAGGAAAACAAAGGTAAGCTCCGAGAGGCGTAGGCTGTAGAGATTCACCCCCCTAAAGGTGGGTACCATCTTGGAGGCATACCCTATCATCATCATGGTTATAAACCCCACGGTGAGGGCATGGTTGGAGGCGCCATGGAAGATGTGCCCTATAGGAGAGTAATCTCCCAGGGAGGGTACTGCCAGCCTTACAAGCATGCCGATAATCAGCCATAGGTAGGCCGCCCTTATGGTCTTTTCGTAACTCCTATCCATAGATACATCCGATAGTTCCTTGGTAGGCCTTTCAAAGACCCTTACCCCGTAAACAAAGAGGAAGACCGCTGCGGCTAAGGGGTACACAAGCCAGGAATGGAGGTACTCGACAAAATAAAGAAGAAGGCAGGCATTAAGGAGCCAGAAGGCTACATTGGCTGCAGTGGCCCTGGGCGGAAGTACATCCAGAAAGGCATAGACCGTCCTCAGGTTCACGGCAAAGATAAACATGAATACAAAACCAAAGAGAAAGAGTTGATTGAGATTTTGCTGGAGGGACGATGGTATCTCAAGGGTAGAATAGCGGTAGAGGTGCCCATCTATAAAGAGGTTCAGTCCAGAAGCAAAAACAAACCAGGTTAAACCTGCCAAGAAGAACTTGTCAAAGAGTTCGCGAGGCTCCTGACTCGCCCGTGTGGTCCTAAAGATTACATAGGAAAAGATACCTGCACCTGAGAGTTGAAGTACCCCAGAGAGGGGCAGGAGGAAACCCAGGGAGGGATTGGGTAAGGTCTGAAGGACGGTTCTTAATGCCACACCCACCAGCATGGTCCAAAAACTCAAGTAAGTGAGTCCCCGGCCATGAAGGTCGACATTCTTTACCCTGGGCACTATATAGTAGGCAAATCCCATGATAAAGAGGCCTATCCAGCCAAAGAGTTGTGCATGGGCATGGGCCTGCACGTAGGCCACAGGTGGCACGGAATAATCAAACTTCAGGGCTATATAGCTGAGTAGGCCCGCCCCAAAGGTGCAACCCACCGTAAGGCTAAGCACCAGGGCGGTCTTTACGTAGCGGGTATAGATGGTATCCTCTACCAGGGGGGGTAGTAGAGTGCCTTCCTTGGGGCCCTCTGCAATTACCTCTTCCAGCTCCTTCACTATGGCGTCGAAATCTACGCCATGGGCCTTACAAAAGAAGGCCAGGGGTTCGTTGGGACCCCTAACCCCCCCAGCCAGCACCAGCCTGTGTTTCTTAAAGACCGCAAAGGTCTCGGGGTGCTTCCCTATAATGTCCTTTATGATAGTACTACGGTCTATCTTCACCTAATATTTTATACCCGTAACCTCTGAGAAACTCAAGAATTGTAGCGCAGGGTCATGTGCGCCGGAGGCGCATCCGCCTCTGGTGGACTTTAGCCCTGCCCCCAATAGTAGCGCAGACCTAAAGGTCTGCACTACAGGAGTAAGCATATAGAAGCATAGAAACCAAGGCCATGGCCGCTGTCTCAATCCTCAAAATACTAGGCCCCAGGCTTACCCTTTTACAGCCCGCCAGCTTAGCCCTCTCCTCCTCTTCTTGGGTAAAGCCTCCTTCTGGACCGACGATGCAAAGGATACTACGGACTTCCGTCTTATCCCTTATTGTCTTTTTTAAGGTTGAAACTCCAGGCCCAGTAGAGGCAAGGATGCTGAGGTCGTAAGACCCTGCTGTATCCAGAAGCTTTGAAAAGGGCGAGACCTCGAGTATCTCCGTAATATAGGTCCTGCCACACTGCTTAGAGGCTTCCAGGGCAACCCGCTTCCACTTTTTCATCTTCTCCCCTGACCCTGGACGGAGTTTGACCACGCTCCTCTGGCATTCCAGGGGTATGAGCCTCTTTACGCCCAACTCAGAGCACTTTTGAACCAGGAGCTCAGACCTCTTTCCCTTAGGAATGGAAAAGGCAAGGGTAATGTCTATCCTTGCCTCTCTATCCACAACCTCCAACTCTTCTATCTCTATCCTGGCCCTATCCCTCAGGGCCTCCACAACCTTCCCTATGGCCTCCTTACCTGCACCGTCGAAAAGACATACCCTTTCCCCCGGCCTAACTCTCTTAACATGGAGCATATGATGGGCCTCATCCCCGTTAACCCATATCTCCCCTAGAGTTGTTATAGAAGGGACATAGAAGCGCTCGTGCTTCCTCTCCATAATGATGACTCATGTATCGGGGAGAGGGGCTAGGCCTAGGCTGCCTCCTGGGAGGCCTGTTGAGTGCCTGCTTGTTCTGCCTGAAGCTGTTTCGCCTTTAAGGCCATGTCTATAAACTGGTTCACCCATTTGGAGACTACCGGACGGCCATCCCTGTAATTCCTAATGATATTTGTGGGGCAGACCTCGACACATTTCCCACAGGAGGTACACTTATCGTAGTCTATTACAGCCAGGAAATTCTTGACGTGGATGGCGTCAAAGGGACATACCTTCTGACACTTCATGCAGGCAATACAGGGATTGTCACATTTCTTCTTGGCCACAGCCCCTTTGTCCAGGGACATGCATCGGACATGGACATACTTTGATATAGGTAGTATCTTATATAGGTTCTTCGGGCAGACCTCTGCGCATTTTCCACAGGCTATGCAGCGGTCTTCAATCACCTCGGGGAGGCCGTCGGAGCGCATCTTGATAGCCTCCGTGGGACAGACCTCTGCGCAGTCACCAAAGCTCAGGCACCCATACTCGCAGTTCTTCTGCCCTCCCTGCACCAAGAAGGCGGCCCTGCAGGTAGGTACACCATCATACCAGAACTTGTCTTTTACATTCTTAGCACTGCACATGAGTACTGCGACCCTCTTCTCCTTCTTTTCCGCCTGCACCCCCATAATGGCCCCTAGCTTTTCAATCACCTCTTCCCCGCCAGGTACACAAAGGTTAACAGGGGCCTGGCCTTTCGCCACTGCCTCGGCATACTTAGAGCAACCCGTATAGCCGCAGGCGCTACAATTTACCCCAGGCAGGCTGTCTAGCACCTGCGTCTGCTTGGGGTCTACATGAACATGAAATTTCTCCGTTGCTATGGCTAGACCGTATCCAAAGAGCATCCCAAAGAAACCCATAGACAAGAAGGATACTATTACCGTTTCCATCTAAAACCTCCTCAGAGAAACTAAAGATTCAAAGACTACCAGCTTACCATACCTGAAAAACCCATAAAGGCCAAGGCCATTAGCGCCGTACTAATAAAGGCAATAGGCACCCCCTGGAAGCTCCTGGGCACGTTAAGTACTGCCAGTCTCTCCCGGATGCCCGACATAAGTAACATGGCAATGAGAAAACCTATCCCTGCCGCAAAACCCTGAACCGATGCTTCAAGGAGCGATAGGCGCGCGGGGGCATTGGTGGTACCCAGAAGTGCCACCCCTAAGACGGCGCAGTTTGTGGTAATCAAGGGGAGATATATACCAAGGCCCTCGTAAAGGGCAGGACTTGTCTTGCGCATCACTGTCTCTACGAGCTGTACAAGGGTGGCAATAACCAGGATATAGCTAATGGTCTTCAGCACATCTATCATGCCTGTCTCTTTAATAGTGGGGAAGAGCACACCAAAGAGATTGTGTTCCCCAGGAAGCAAAAGGTAATTATATATAAACCACGTCACAGCAGAAGCCAAGGTCATGACAAAGGTGACGGCCATGCCCATGCCCATGGCCGATTCTGTCTTTTGAGTGACTCCCAGGAAGGGACAAAGCCCCAAAAACCTGGCCAGGACAAAATTATTTACAAAGACTACACTTATAATAATGGTAAAGAGGTTACCTAGTCCAATTTCCATTTATACCTTTTCTCCTCTGCTGAGCTTTCTGTAGTTGAAAAAGGCCAGGAGTAAACCCAGGACAAGGAAGGCCCCAGGGGCCATGATCATTATGGAGGCTGGCTGATAGGTTTCCGAAATCCTTATCCCCAAAATGGTACCGCAGCCTGCAGCCTCTCTAATGGCAGAGATTATTACCAGGGCTACGGTAAAGCCCATACCCATCCCTATACCGTCTATAGCTGATCGAAGCACGCTATATTGGCTGGCAAAGACCTCAGCACGATACATAATAATACAGTTGACTACAATAAGAGGGATAAATATCCCCAAGGATTCGTTTATCTCCGGGGGTAAATAGGCCTTCATGAGGAGTTCCACTATGGTTACGAAGGCGGCGATGACCACAATATAGCAAGGGATGCGCACCTCTTTTGGAACCTGCTTTCTTATAAGGGAGATTATTATATTGGAGCACATCATCACCATTATTACTGCTGCCCCCATGGCAAGGCCGTTGGTTATGGTTGTAGTAACGGCCAGGGCTGGGCAGTTCCCCAAAACGGCAACAAAGAGGGGATTCTGGTGCCAAAAACCCTTGGTTAATTCCTCTTGTAAGGTTAGTTCTTTCATAGTTCCTTTGTAGCCTCCCAAGCAGCTTCATAGACAAGCCTTAAGGGTATTCCCTTTTCCTCAGCAACTCGCTTGCAGTCCTCATATTCAGGAGCAATAATTTTTATCATACCATTGAGCCTCCCCACCTTCACCTTCACAGCACCATAACGGGTCTTGACCTCCATGGGCTGGCGGGTGAGCTTCTTCCTCCCTGCCTTGTAACTCCTTATTCCAAAGGTGGTTGTCTCTCTGAAAAATACCTCCTCCACCGCTGTCTTTGCCCCCTCAGAAACCAGTGCTGTAAGGAGGATGCCTGGTCTATTCTTCTTCATCTGTATGGGCGTGGTATAAACATCTACCGCCCCTGCCTGGAATAGCTTATCCATCACATAACCACACACCTCACCCGTCATGTCATCTACGTTGGTCTCCACTACCCATATCTCATCCCTCTGGGCCTCAGGAGATAGTTCCCCTAAGAGCACCCTCAAGAGATTAGGAGTGCTTGGATTATCCCTGGTACCAGCCCCATAGCCGGTACCTTCCAGGGTGATATCAGGGCACGTCTCTACCTGCTTTCCCAGGGTGGTGAGGATAGCTGCCCCTGTAGGGGTAGTGAGTTCACCATCAGCCAAACCAGTGACTAACCTGTAGCCCCTCAACAATTCCAGGGTAATAGGGGCAGGCACGGGGAGTTGCCCATGCTCACAGTTCACATAACCCCTGCCCATTGGTAGTGGGGAAAAAAAGACCTCTTCAATACCCAGACTACCCAATCCGAACACTGACCCTACTATATCTACTACTGTGTCCACAGCACCAATCTCGTGGAAATGAACCTCTTCCAGGGAGGTACCGTGCACCTTTGCCTCAGCCTCCCCCAGCCTCCTCAATACCCTAAGGCTCTCCACCCTGACCTCTTCGCTGAGACTCGAATCTTCTATCACCTTACAAAGCTCTGTAAAACCATAGGACCTGCTGGACTGCTGGCTAGGAATCACGTCAACCTTTGTCCCTGTAATCCCTCCCCTTAATACCTTTTTACAGGAGATGCGATACGCGGGTAAGGAAAGTTTTTCTAGCTCCTGGGTCAGGAGGCTACTTCCCAGGCCCAAGTCCACCAGGGAACCCAGGACCATATCGCCGCTTACCCCAGAAAAGCAGTCAAAATACGCCATTTTCATTCTTTTATAGCCCCTGGGAAAAACTACATTGATAACTTTTTTATGTTATCATGCTAAGGACATAAAGTCAAGTTTTGCTTATGATAAAGTAACTCTGGGATGTGTCCTTGTTGACTTACAGTTGGCTTAAAATATAATGGCACTCATGAAGATAGGCATCCTTGGGGGCACCTTTAACCCTATCCACATCGGACATCTCATTATTGCCGAAGAGGCCTACTGGCGGCATGGGCTTTCCAAGGTGCTCTTCATCCCAGCAGGTCATCCCCCCCATAAGGACACCCAGGACCTAATAGAGGCCCACCACCGCTACGAGATGATAAAATTAGCTATACAGGGCAACGACCATTTTGAGGCCTCAGATATAGAGATTACCAGGAAGAGCAAGTCCTATACTGTAGATACAGTAGAGAGCCTCCTCCAGCGCCTGGGAAGGAACTGCGAGTTATATCTCATAATAGGCATAGACACCGTACAAGAACTACCTTCTTGGAAGGACATAAAGAGGCTGTCTACCCTGTGTAGATTAATCCTGGTAAACCGACCTGACAGCCCACTGGACAGCCTTTCTCAACTTATCCCCATACTAGGGGAGAAAAAGGTGCTAGAGATGGAAAGCCTCCAGATGCGGATTCCGCCCATAGGCATTTCATCTACTGAGATAAGGAACCGCTTAAAGGCGGGAAGGCAGGTAAAGTATATGGTCCCTGAGGCCGTGGAATATTATATAAGAACGCACGGGCTTTACATAAAGCAGAGCTAAAGGAGGGTCTCCATGAATTCTTTTGCCTTTATAATACCTTCTATGCGTCCGTCCCCACCCTCCTTCTTTATCATGTGATACCCCTGGTAACCCACCTCATAAAGGGCGAGGATATAATCCCTGAAGGGAACCACGCCTTCCCCAGGGATAGTCTCTATATACCCTTTTTCCCCTTTTTGGACATCCCTGGCATGGGCATGGACTACGTAATTCCCCAGTTCATGTACTGTCTCCACAGGGTCCAGGCCTCTTAGAATGAGGAGAGAGGGCTCGTAGCAGACCCTTACAGCCTCTGTCTTCAGGGACATCAGGAACCCCTTCAGCCGAGCTGGCTCTGTCTCGCCAATATAAGTGGCTAGCAGTCTCTCGTACCTCTCCGCATAGGCACCTAATTCATCCATGACCTCCTTTATTCTTTCCCACTCTTTACCCTTTTCTTCCACGGGTATCCTGCCTATCCGGGTAGTTACCACTGAGGCCCTGAGGTCTGTTGCCAGGTCTATGAGCCTTTTGGTCTTTTCAAAGAGCTTATCCGTCCCCTCCTGGCTAAAGTCCTGGCCAAAGTCTCCCCCCAGGCCAATAATCTCCATACCGCAGGAGTGGGCATAGCGGCGAAAGTCGCGTCGGCCGGTGTGGGATAAATCTGAGGTGACCTCCCCCCTGGTGGCATCTACATCAAAGGCCGCCAGACCTACTGTAGAGGCACGGCTAATGGCATCCCTCACCGTTAGTCTTAGGGAACCCAGGGTAAGTCCGAGTTTCATCCCCGCGCCCTACCTAGGAAAAGATAAGAGGTTGGAAATAGTGTGGTGAGTAATACTAGCGTTTAGTCCACTGGAATCTTTTTCTGGCGCCTTTTTGACCGTACTTCTTGCGCTCCTTCATACGGCTGTCTCTGGTAAGCAGGCCGTACTCTCTAAGTTTTTCCACATGCTCACCCTTGACCTTCTGAAGCGCCCGGGCAATACCCAGAGAGACGGCCCCCGACTGGCCTGTAGACCCTCCCCCCTCTACATCTACAATGACGTCATACTTTTTTAGGGTGTCTGTAGCTTTCAAGGGGGCAAGAACTTCAGCCCTGTCCTTCTCCCTGGAAAAGAATTCTTCCAGTGTTCTATCATTTATACTTACCTTCCCACTACCCTCTAAGATACGCACCCTGGCCACAGAGGTCTTCCTTCTCCCTGTGCCCCAGGCATAAACACCTTGACTCGCAGTCTGTGTGGTCTCTTCCATAGGTGCCTTTCTTAGCTTAAAGACAACTCCTTAGGTTGTTGGGCCTCGTGGGGATGCTGGGAACCTGGATAGACCTTTAGCTTCTTTATCATCCTCTCCCCCAGTTTTGACTTGGGTAACATCCGCCTTACTGCCAGTTTTATCACCCTATCGGGGTGCTTCTCCAGCACCTCCTTCAAGGGCCTGGCCTTTAGACCCCCAGGATAGCCTGAAAAACGGTAATATGTCTTCTCCCTCAGCTTCTTCCCCGTAACCCTCACCTTCTGCGCATTGACCACCACAACGAAGTCCCCTGTATCCACATGGGGAGTGTACTGAGGCTTATGCTTCCCCTGCAAAATAGTGGCAATGCGGGTAGCCATTCTACCCAAGACCTTGCCTTCAGCATCCACCAGATACCAACTCTTGGGCACAGAATCTTCCTTTGCTACGAAGGTCTTCATCCCTTCTACTCCCCATGGGGTGCGTATGATAAAAAAGTCTTATAACAAAAGGGAATCCCCTTGTCAATAGCAACTCTATCACGCCTCACCAAAGGCCCTGAATTTCTCCCCACAAACCTGGCACTTATAAGATTTATAACCTATCGTCCTTAGCACGGCCCCGGATACGCTCTTCTGCTTTACCTCCCTCACCACCTCACTCCCGCACTTGGGACACTTCATAAGTATTCCCCTCTAAAGGTACATCCCTTTTTATCTAAAGAGAATACCCATTTATGCAGCACTTACCTCTTCTTCCAAGGCCTTCCCTTTCAGGGTAATGTTTATTGACAAAGATAATACTTTCTTTTAATATCTAGAGCAACCTTATTTCTTACTTAAAGGGGAAAGAAGCTATGGACCTCTGGAGGGAGAGGAGGTTTGTCTTTTTTATCCTCTCTTTGGGACTATGGGGAAACCTGTATGTGACAGGATATGCCCAAGAGACCGCTACCACACCTGCGCCTGCACCTACACCCACACCTGCACCAGCAGTCTCTCCAACAACAACTACTGCTGCCCAAGAGATACCACCTCCAAGCTCCTTCGACGCAGACACCTTCATCACGGATAGGAAGCCTGAAACGTCCTACAAGGTGACAAAGGTCCTTAGCGGTAATCTCTTACTCCTGGACAGCGGCGACACAATAAGGCTCTTGGGTGTAAAAACAAGCGAAGATTACGAGGCAAAGGCCTTTAAGTTCCTGAAGCAACTCTTAGAAGGAAAGGAGGTAAGGCTAGAGTTCCAGCGTCGGAATCGGGACGTCCACGGCCATCTCCTGGCTACCATTTTTAAGGATGACCTCTGCGTAAATAAATTGTTAATGGAAGATGCTGCATACTACACCGAAAGTGAACCTACCTTTTCTTACACACCGAGCTTCCTGGACTCTGTCTCTCCCAAGAGGAAGGCAGTCCCAGAACCCTGGGAGTTCCTCCTGGGGGAGGAAAAAAAGCCTGAGAAGATTGCAGAGATAAAATTAAAGAATAAACTCACTATTCAAGGTGAGCTAATAAAGGAAACCAAGAAGTATATAATTATAAAAAGAAAATTCCATGGACTGGAGCTTGTTAAGAAAAAAGACATAAAGAGCCTGATCTTCAAGTAAGCGTTATCATAGAGGAGGGTTTAATGAAGATTTTGAAGAGGAGAGATTTTCTCAAGGGTGCAGGGTTGGCCTTCTTTGGCCCTGCCCTTCTGGCAAAGGGGGTTTCCGCCCAGGAGAAAGAAATAGACTGGTTTAAGGAGATACATCGCGTAGCGGACCCCCATAGCCTGACACCCGTAGAGAAGAAGCACGCCCCTGTGATAAGCATCCCCTCTTACATCAAGGCAAAGCAGGTCTTTTATCTCACAGCGCAGGTGGGAGAGACCCTGCACGTTATGACACCTCAACACTGGATAATGTGGATAGAGGTGTATGTTGATGATGTCTTAATATCCAGGACGGAGTTCAGTCCCTATAGCCCTTATGCCATAGTTACTGTACCCTTATCTTTGGATAGGGAATCCACGGTGAAGGTCTTAGAAAGGTGTAATCTTCATGGCATCTGGGAGAGTTCTGTAAGGGCGGTGCCTTCCTGATACACCAGCAAGGTTTACTCCTTGCATAGGAGAAGATAAATAGATGAAAACCCAGTTAGAAAGGGCCCGGGTAGGGGAAATTACCCCTCAGATGGAGGAAGCAGCCCGATACGATGACGTCTGCCCTGAGTTTATACGTGAGGGTGTGGCCAAGGGTAACATAGTCCTTTACGGCAATCCCCACAGGACCTCAAGAGTGGTAGGCATAGGCAAAGGCCTCCGCACCAAGGTAAATGCCAGTATCGGCACCTCCCCCGACATTGTAGATATAGACATGGAGGTGGAGAAGGCCAGGACAGCCGAGAAATACGGGGCTGATACCCTGATGGAACTCTCCACAGGAGGAGACCTGAGAGAGATAAGAAAGAGGGTACTAGAGTCCATAAGCCTCACCGTAGGCACAGTGCCCCTGTATCAAGCCGCTATAGAGACCACCAGGAAGAAAGGCTCCGTGGTCGACATGGACCCTGAGTTTCTCTTTGACATCATTGAGGAGCAGGCCCAGGAGGGCATAGGCTTTATGGCCATCCACTGCGGGGTAAACCTATTGGTGCTGGAAAGGCTCAAAAAACAGGGATACCGCTTTGGTGGTCTGGTAAGCCGAGGCGGCGCCTTCCTTACCGCATGGATAGAACACAACAAGAAAGAGAATCCCCTTTATGAGCAGATAGACCGCCTTGTGGACATAATGAAGAGGCACGATGTGATACTGAGCCTGGGTAACGGGCTGAGGGCCGGGGCCATTCATGATTCTACAGACAGGGCCCAGATTCAGGAGCTTATTATAAACTGTGAGATAGCCGAATACGCCCAATCAAGGGGTGTCCAGACCATAGTAGAGGGTCCGGGTCATATACCCATAGACGAGATAGAGGCAAACGTAATCCTGCAGAAGAGACTCAGTAATAACGCCCCCTTTTATATGCTAGGGCCCATTACTACGGACATAGCCCCTGGCTATGACCACATCTCTGCAGCCATAGGTGCGGCCTTATCCTCTATGCATGGGGCAGATTTTATATGCTACGTGACACCTCCAGAGCACCTGGCCCTCCCCACGGTGGAAGACGTCAGGGAAGGGGTAATGGCCGCCAGGGTCGCCGTCCACGTAGGCGACATGGTAAAGCTCAAGGACAAGGTAAAAGATGCCGATATGAAGATGTCTATAGCCAGGAGGGACCTGGACTGGGAGACACAATACTCCACGGCAATCTCCGAAGAAAGGGCCAGAGAGATTCGCAAGAGCCGCCCTCCTATGGATGGCGACACCTGCACCATGTGCGGCAAGCTATGCTCCCTCAAGACTGTCAGGGGCTACTACCAAAGCTACCTGGAAAAGAGCAGGAAAAAGAGTGTGGCCGCCCTATAGCCCCTATGGATAAAAAATGCAAAAATCTGCCCCTGTCATCCTCCTCGAACATCCACGGCCTCAGAAC
>JAUQZZ010000012.1:22549-23041 GCA_030586765.1 Candidatus Brocadiales bacterium
CTTTATGGGTGCGTATAGCGCTGTCCACCACATCCACAAGATTAATGGATAAAAAATGCAAAAATCTCCCCCCATCATCCTACTCGAACACCCTCGGCCTCAAGACCCCTCAAGACACCAGGACGTAGTTAACGCCCCTCTATCCGCCAACCTCTTCAGCCCCTACATATCCTCCCTGCTAAAATCAGAGGCTATCCCTGTAGAGATACTGGATGCCCACCTCCTTGGCTGGTCCATAGACAGGACATTAGAGGAGCTTTCTAAAAGGTCGCCTAAACTTCTTGGGGTGCATACCTTGTACCTCTGGGATAATACCCAGGAGGTCTTTGGTATGTTCTCTAAGTTGAAGGAACGGGGTATAAAGGCCCACATCAACCTCTTTGGCTACTATCCTACCTTCGCCTACCAGGGCATTCTTGAACAATTCCCCTTTATAGACTCCGTGACTATAGGCGAACTCGAACACACCTTCCTTGAACTGGCACAGTGGGT
>JAUQZZ010000112.1 GCA_030586765.1 Candidatus Brocadiales bacterium
TGGTACCCCCATGGGGATTTGAACCCCAGTCTCCAGGCTGAGAACCTGGCATCCTCGGCCGCTAGACGATGGGGGCACTGGGTGGTTATCGCTCGGCTAGTTGGCTCTGTAGTTCCTCTACTGTCTTCTCTGCGGCAAGTTTTGCCTTGGTGAGGGACACCAGTTCGCTGGTAAGTTCTGATACCTTCGCCCTGAGCTTTTGTAACTCCCCTGACGTCTCTGGGGCCTCGGCAGGGGCAAACGCGGTGACCACTGGAATCCTTTCCATGGCCGCCGATGGCCCTCTTTCCCTCTCGGCCTTAAGGAGCTCGTTCTCCTTTCTGAGAGACTCATTTTCAGAGCTTAGATTCTTTATCTTTGTAGCTCCAGCCCGGACGTCCAGGTCCAGCTCGGCTATCTTCTTCTCCATCTTATTTTTGAGCCCCTCTAATTCCTTCGCCTTCTGGTCCAACTCTGCGACGTTGCGCCTGGCCTCTGTTAAGGCTATTTCTCGCTGCTGCAACTCCCTCCCTGCTACTGCCTTGGCAGCAGCCAGGAGTTCGTACTCCTTTTTGAATCCCTCATACTCTGCGGCAAGGGCGTCCTTTTCCTCCTTTAGCCCAGCTAGTTCCTCTTCTACCGTACGCCTCTGCTTCTGCTCACCCTGTATCTTTAGCTGAAGTTGGGGCACCTTGAGTAATTCCCCCTTCCCCGCCACAACCTTCTCCTCCAGTTCTAATACCCTATGCCTCTGGGTTCGGTACTTGGTAGCAGTTGTAAGGGCAAGGCCCAGGCAAAGGATGCTAAGAAGCCCCAAAAAGATGGCTATAATGGTAAGTCCCTTAGAGCCAACGGTCATCGTCTTCTCCTTTCAGAATAGCGCCTTTTGGTACCTACTCCCCTAAGAATCCAGTGGAAAGGCTATTTACCAAAAGGTCGGCTTACCAGTACGGGCAGGCCATTTACGCAAGGATTCTAGCAATTCCAGAAAAAAATTGCAAGCACAAAACCTTCTAAGCTCATGTAGAGACCTCTCCCTTTCGGAATAATCCTTGCCTGGAACAAAAATCTTTTTCCTTAAGTTAGTGTCCTTCCACGCATTAACCATACATAAAAAAGTCTATGTTGACATTTTCCTACAGGACTATATATACTACCTTAAGACTATAGCTATACTATGGGAACGAGTTTTATACATCTCCATGTTCACAGTGAGTACAGCCTCCTAGACGGGGCCTGCCGTATAAGTGAGCTCATCCAGAGGGCAAAAGCATTAGGCATGAAGGCCCTGGCCCTCACTGACCACTCCAATATGTTCGGGGCAATAGAATTTTACACCAAAGCCAAGGCAGCGGGTATAAAACCAATCATTGGTTTTGAGTCCTATATTGCCCCCTCTGGACGTCTGGTAAAGGACCCCAAGGTAAAGGAAACCCTGTACCACCTCACCCTTCTGGCAAAGGACTTGACAGGTTATCAAAACCTCCTAAAACTTGCCACAGCCGCCTATCTTGAGGGTTTCTATTACAAGCCAAGGATTGATAAAGAGCTGCTAAAGAGACATTCCCAGGGACTCGTCGCCCTGAGCGGCTGTATGAAATCAGAAATCAACTGCCTCCTGTCAGCAGACCGTTTTGAGGAGGCGCAACACGTGGTAGCTCAGTACATGGACATATTTGGTGAAGGAAATTTCTTCCTGGAGGTACAAAATAACGGCATCCCAGAGCAGAAGAGGCTCCTGGAAGGGGCAGCAAAGATAGAGAAAAGATTGGGCATTGCCCTTGTGGCCACCAACGACGTCCATTACATAGCTCAGGAAGACCACGAGGCCCACGATATCCTTCTCTGCATAAACACAGGCAAATTAGTAGAGGACGCAGACCGCCTGCGGTTTGCCACGAATGAGTTCTATTTCAAGTCTCCAGGGGAGATGATGGAGCGCTTCAGGGAGTTCCCACATGCAGTAGAGAACACCATTGCCGTGGCCGATAAATGCAACCTGGAGCTAAGTTTTGGAAAGCTACACCTGCCCAAGTATCACCCCCCGGAGGGTATGACGAATTCCCAGTTTCTCAGGTCCCTCTGCGAGAAAGGGGCCAGGGAACGGTACGGTATCGTTGAGGAAACAGTCTCCAAGAGGCTAGAACATGAGATAAGGGTCATAGAAGAGGCCGGCCTTGTGGACTATTTCCTTATAGTCTGGGACTTCGTAAACTTTGCCCACCAAAATGAAATCCTCACCAGCGGGAGGGGCTCTGGCGCTGGAAGCCTGGTGGCTTATGTATTGAAAATCACCAATATAGACCCCCTGAAGTACGACCTCCTCTTTGAAAGGTTCCTCAACGCAGAGCGCATCACCATGCCAGACCTGGATGTGGACTTCTGCGCCGAGGGCAGGGACAAGGTTATAGAATATGCCAGGAAAAAATATGGCGGTGACCAGCATGTGGCCCAGATAATAACCTTCGGCACCATGAAGGCTAAGGCCGTGGTAAGGGATGTGGGAAGGGTAATGAATATACCCCTTACAGAGGTGGACCGTGTAGCAAAGCTCATCCCCTCCAGTCCTGGCATTACTCTGGCCCAGGCCTTAGAGCAGGAACCAGAGCTAGATAAGATGTACAATTCAGATAAAAGGATACACCACCTCTTCGACATCTCCTCCAAGTTAGAAGGCCTATGCCGACACGCCTCCACTCACGCCGCAGGGGTAGTAATCTCCGAGGAGCCCCTTACCAACTATGTGCCCCTGGCAAAAAACGGAGATGTGGTAACTACACAATTTGATGACGTCACCCTAGTAGAACAAATAGGCCTCCTCAAGGCCGATTTTCTAGGGGTGAGGAAACTCACCGTTATTGATAAGACCCTAAAACTCATAAAGTCTACTACTGGCAAAGATATAGACCTAATAAACATACCCCTGGATGATGAGGCCACCTACAGCCTCTTATCCCAAGGGGATGTAAAAGGGGTATTTCAGGTGGAAACCAGCCGTGGCTTTAAGGAGCTCCTGAGAAAACTGAGGCCTGAGAGATTTTCAGACATCCTGCCACTCATAGCCCTCTACAGGCCAGGCCCCCTGCAGAGCGGCATGGTGGATTCTTTTATAAACTGCCGCCACGGAAAAGAAAAGCCATCGTATCTCCACCCCAGCCTTGAACCCATCCTTAAAGAAACCTATGGGATAATCCTTTACCAGGAACAGGTAATGAGAATAGCCAATATCCTGGGAGGCTTCACCCTAACCCAGGCCGATAACCTCAGAAAGGCCATGGGCAAGAAGAAGCCCGAGGTCATGGCTAGATACCGTGACCAATTCATCCAGGGGGCAGTAAAGAACGTTATACCCCAAAAGGCAGCCCAGGAAATATTCGCCCTGATGGAGTATTTTGCTGGCTACGGCTTTAATAAGTCTCATTCTGCCGCCTACGCCCTCATAACCTATCAGACCGCCTATCTTAAGGCCAATTATCCAACCCAGTATATGACAGCCCTGATGAGCTGCGAAAAGCAGAATACCGACAAGATAGTTGGCTACATAGAGGACTGCAGGCGTAGAGATATCGAGGTGCTCCCCCCATGCATAAATGAGAGCGAAGCTGACTTCACCATGATAGCCCCAGGCAGAATAAGGTTCGGCCTGGGGGCCATAAAAAACGTGGGGGATAAGGCCATCGAATCCATCCTGGAAACCAGAAGCAGGGACGGCAAATTTATCTGCCGCCATAACTTCTATGAGAGGATAGATTCCAGGGTAGTAAACAGGCAGGTGATAGAGAGTCTAATTAAGGCAGGATGTTTTGACTCCCTTCCCGGCCACCGCGCTGAACACCTCGACAAAAGGGTCCTAGACTATGACTTGAGGATAGCCGAAGATAAAAGGGAGCAGTACCAGAAACAACAATTAAGCCTGGGGTTAAAAGCCTCGGTACAACCAAAGGAATATGCAGAGGATTTAAAATGTAAATTAGACGCCCGCTGGAAAAATGCCTGCCCTGTCTGTGGCATTGCTTCACCAGAGGTCCCAAGGTGGTCAGAAAAAGAGATGCTTCACGAGGAAAAAAGTGTCCTCGGCTTCTACGTCAGCTCTCATCCCCTGTTAAGATTAAAAAAACTCATAAAAAAACATTCCACTACCACAACGGCTAGCTTAGCGGAACTATCCGAAGGGGATGAAGTAGCAGTAGGGGGCGTGGTAACAGAAATGAAAACTGCTAAGACCAGAAACGGAGACCCTATGGCTTACCTCTTACTAGAAGACCTGGAGGGTCACGCAGAATGCCTGGTATTTAGCAAAGAGCTAGATACGCACGAAGCCCTCCTCAAAAAAGACGAGGTAATCCTATTAAGAGGAAGGGTCATCCTCCGTAGTGGCAAGCCTTCCATTAAGGTATCGGATGTTGCCCCACTAGAGGAGACAGCGGCTACAGAAGAAACAGGCGTCATTATTACTCTAGAGTGTTCAAGCCTCCAGGATTCCACCCTCCGCAGCTTAAGGCAGATATTTTCTATCCACAAAGGCGCCTATCCCGTCCTCCTGGAACTCTCAGGTCTTGATGGACAAAAGACCAGAATACTTGTGGACAAGAGATTCTCTGTAAGCCCTACAAAGGAGTTTCAACAGGCCGTGGAAGAACTCCTGGGAGCGGGACATCTGTACCCCACCGAGAAACCACACCTTCATAGCCTGGTACCTCAGCCCTCATCCTAACCTACTACAAGGTGTTGATACCTCCCCCTTCCTATGCTAAAATTATCTAAAGGCCAAGACGTTCAGAGATATGCTATGAAAGAAGAATTAGCCTATGTACTAATAACCCCTTACAGCCTCATCAAGAGCAGGACAGGGGGGATAATCGGCAGGCTCCTTTCACTGGGGAACCTGGAACTGGTGGGGGCAAGGATGTATGCCCCCAGTAACGAGTTTGTGGACCGCTACTGCGCCACTATAAAGGCCCTGGATATGAAGGCACAACTCAAGGAGGCCTTCATTAAATATATTAATGACTATTTCCGAAGGGACAACCGCTTTGGAACCTCTAACCGCACCATGCTCCTCCTGTTTCAGGGTCCAGATGCCGTCAGGGCACTAAAGGATGATGTAGTAGGGTCCCCTGTCCACTTAAAAGGGGATACCGTAAGAGGCACCTACGGCGACTATATAGGAGGAGAAGACAGCCATGTAGAATACTTTGAACCCGCTGTACTTACTTCTACAGACATAGAGACAAACAAGAAACAGTTAGCCCTTCTAGCAGAATATGCCCAGTCCGACGGCGGCGTCTTAGAACATGTAATAAAGTTTAAAGAGGGAGAAAAACCAGAGACCACCCTGGCTATAATAAAACCAGAGAACTTCTTAAAGCATAGCTCTCGCCCGGGTAACATCATAGATATCTTCTCCCGTTCTGGACTCTACATCGTGGGGGCAAAGATATTACGCATGGATGTAGCCAGGGCGGAAAAATTCTACTGGCCTGTAAGGGAGGTCTTAAGGGAGAAGCTGAAACCTAAGCTGGTAAGAAGGCTCAAGGAATCCATGAGTACTGCCTTTTCTTTCCCCTTGGAAGATGCCATCCTGGACAGGATAGCAGACGAACTCAAAGACAAAAACGCAGAGTACGAGTTCAACAAGATTGTTGAGTATATGACAGGGATAAATCCTTCTTCCATTAAAGACCAAAGGGACAGGGATAAACCTGGTACGGCTAAATGCCTGGCCCTATTATATCAAGGAGTAAGGGCCATAGAAAAGATTAGAAATATCCTGGGGGCAACAGACCCAGAAAAGGCGGCTGGGGCCACAGTAAGGAGCATTTATGGCTATGACTTGATGAGGAATGCCGCTCATGCCTCCGATTCCTTAGAGTTTGCAGAACGTGAGCGCAAGATAGTAGGCCTCTGGGACCAGGAAGCACCCTGCGAGGAAAAGGAGTTCATTGAGAGATATCTACAGGGAAGGCTCTGATGAAGATAGAGAGATTTATGGTGGGGCCACTTCAGGCCTGCTGCTATATCCTCATAAATGAAGATACACGGGAGGCGATTATCATAGACCCTGGTGGAGACGCTCAGGAGCTCATTAAATTCATAAAGAAGAACAAACTCAACCCCAGGTTCCTTATAAATACCCACGGCCACGGAGACCATATAGGGGCCAATAAGGAACTCAAGGAAGCCTTCCCTGAGCTAAAGGTCTGCATCCACGAAGAGGATGAGGCAATGCTTACCCACCCTTCTAAGAACCTGTCTTTCCTGGGAGGCTTTCTATACAAGTCGCCTCCGGCGGAGGTCGTGTTAAAGGAGGGAGATAAGGTCTCTATGGAGGGTATAGAATTGGAGGTTATTCATACACCAGGTCACACTCCCGGCGGGATATGCCTCCTGAGTCGGTCTAAGGATGGCCACCCAGGGGTGCTCTTCTCTGGGGACAGCCTCTTTCAAGGAAGTGTAGGGCGGACAGACCTGCCCGGGGGTGATTATCC
>JAUQZZ010000113.1 GCA_030586765.1 Candidatus Brocadiales bacterium
GAGTAAACAGAGCACAACCAGTATTAAAAAGTCCCTTTTCATGATGACTCTCCCCTTTCTTTTAAAGGTGTCAAACAGCTTATCATTTTTTGGGGAAAGTGCAAGGTTGGCATGGTGGATATGTTGCGGGTGTAGCATAGCTGGGTAGCACAGGGCTTTAGCCCTGGGCCACCCCCCTGCTTTTTAGGAAACAGGGGAAGGATTTGACAGAGAGAGACAGGGGTGGTATATTCGCTCCTAAACTCTTAAAAAGATGATAAAAGGCATATTAAGAAGTAAACCCGTTAAGATAATATACCTTGCTTATAGTTGGGTAATGGTAATATCCATCTGGTTAATGGGTTATATCCTTACCCTGATTGTCTCCCTGGGAAGCAAGCGCAAGGAACACATCTATAACACCTTTTGCAGGTTTACTGCCTGGCTTACTGTGAGGGCGATTGGAGTCCATGTGGAGGTAGAGGGGCTTGAGAATGTGCCAAAGGGGGAGCCAGTAATCTTTATATGCAACCATCAGAGCTTTTTCGACATCAAGCTTGCCTTTGGCTTTATTCCCGAGAATTTTTGCTTCATCTCTAAGGAAGAGATTACCAAGATTCCTGTAGTCAGTGGTTATATGAAAACTGCAGGGCACATCGCCCTGCCCAGGGAGGAGGACAGGAGGGCCTATGCCACCCTGCTTAAGGCGGTGAAGAAATCCAGAGAAGGGAGTTCCCTCCTGGTCTTTCCCGAAGGCACAAGGAGCCCGGACGGCCGGCTTGGACCCTTTAAGCGGGGCGTATCTGTTATCGTTTTAAAGTCAGGCAGGAGGGTAGTACCCATGGCCATAATAGGAAGCCGCAAGTTCCTACCCAAGGAGAGCTGGCTCTGCCAGCCAGAACATCGAGAGATGAAGATCAAGTTTGGCAAGCCTGTCAGCTTCCCCAGCACAGGAAAGGCTCCCAGGGAGGAATCCCTGGAGGTCGTGGAAAGGCTTAGGGAAGAGGTTCTTCGGCTCTTGGGTGACGAAGGGAGGGGCACAGATGCCAGAACAGCGGCCAGAGAATCTGTTGGAGAGCCTTCTTAGGACTGGCAAGGAGATAATATTAAGACCCCAGTGCTTCTTCCAGAATATGCCCGTGCTGGGCGGCTACACCCAGCCATTACTCTTCGCCACGGCCGTCTTTATCGTCATCCTCTTATATAACATGCTCCTCCTGGGCACCGGCCTACCCTTCCCCAACGGGAAGGAGGTACGGGGCGAGTCTATGAAGGACATTTTATATAGGGTCCCTGTGCTCTTTGTTCTATGGGTCACCGGGCTCTTTATAGGAGCCACCATCCTCCACGGCTCCTTCAGGCTCCTGAAGGGTAGTGCTCCCTATCAGGCCACCTTCAAGATATTCGCCTATAGCTCCGTAGCCAATCTGCTGACCCTTGTGCCCCTTGTGGGACAATACATCTCAACGGTCTATGCCTTCGTCCTCATTATGCTGGGAGGGAAGTTGGTCCACGGCCTTTCCAGTCCCAAGGCCATAGCTGCCCCGCTACTGCCAGCCTTAGTACTATGGCTTGTGCTTTTAGCCATGGTCTACACGGGCATTATTCCTCTAGAAAAGATAAAGAGCTCCCTCAGCTACTAGACCTGCCTTCCTTCAGTAAGACCTCTCGGAATATCTTCCTGGTGAGGGTAGTGTGTGCCTCATTATCCGCCAGGAGCCTTTCTCCAGGGGAAAGCCCTTTCTCTGGAGAATAACCCAGTCTCTTAGCCAGTTTATCCAGGGCCTCTGGGGTCTCTGGAAGCCTGTCCTGGGTAATATCATGAACTATCCTCAGTCTGCTCCCTACCCTTCGGAGGAATTCATAGGCTGCAACCAGAGGCATATAATGCCCCTTCTCTAAGAGGCCGTGGTTGTATAATTGATGAAAGGCTTCAATGGTACTGGTAGTCCTTGTGGATGGATATTCACGGCCGTATTTTAACTGTAGAAGCTGTGCGATGAACTCTATATCTATAATGCCACCCAGCCCCCTCTTAATATCCCTCCCCATGGCGGACTGTTCCAGGCGCTCTCTCATCCCTTCTATCTCCCTGGCCATCTCAGGCCTCCATGCCCCAGTGTAGAGGCAGGTTGTTATGGACTGCGCCACCTCCCTTCCCAGTTCCTCTTCACCAGCTACCCACCTCGCCTTCAAGAGTGCCTGTTTTTCCCAGAGCCTCGCCTCCCTGCTGTAATACTTTCTAAAGTTCTCCAAGGAGACTACCAGTATGCCTCCCCTACCTTCTGGTCTCAGCCGCGTGTCCACCTTATACAGGATTCCCCATTCCGTCGTCTCGCCCAGGACCTTCATCAGCCTCTGAGAAACTTCGACAAGCTGGTTAGCTACTACGGCCTTGGCATCCTTCTCATGTTTGTAGAGAAAAACTATGTCCAGGTCTGAACGGTAATCCATCTCCCTCCCGCCCAGCTTTCCTAAGGCAAGTATGCCGAAGGAGGGGATGCTGCCCTCCCACTTCGCCTCTTCCGAACAGATACGGAAGGCATTTACCAGAATAGCTTCAGCCAGACCAGAAAGGTCTTCCATAGTAGTATAGATATCCGCCTTGCCCAGGATATCTCTGAGGCCTATGCGGAGGAGTTCCTGGCTTTTATACCCATGGAGAGAACGAAACCTATCTGGACTGCCCTTTAGTAAGGTAGCCAGCTCTTGTGTCATCTCTTCTTTGGTTTTGTGCTCGCCGATGACAAGGGAATCTATCAGTTGGTCTAACATGCCTGGGTTATTAATGAGTATATCTGTCAGGAATTGACTCCAGGCACAAAGGTCCACAAAGACCTCCAGGGCCTGGGGATTCTCTGCCAGCATCTGAAAGAAGATGGTCTTTGCGCCCAAGGAGGCAGTGCACCTCTCCAGGTTGTTTAACGCCATATCAGGGTCAGGTGCCTGGGCTATCCTGGAGAGAAGGGCAGGGGCAATACTGGCAAAGAAGGCCCTGGTTCTGGGGGAATCATGGAGGGGAGAGGATTCCCTGGTCAGGAGGTCTATATTGCGATGTGCCCTGGAAAGGTCTTTAAAGTTATACCGCTTCAGCATCTCTTCCATCTGTTCGTTAGTATGCTCTGGGTCCAGGATAAGGTCAACTTCTGGGGCAGAACTCTCTCCTCTCTCCCCGAAGAGACCGTGGAAGAGGTTATCCAGGATGCGCCTGGTTTTCTTGGTATGTTTGCCCAATTCTCTTTGGAATTTCTCCATAGCCGTAGCACCCTTGGCATCCCTGAAGCCCATCTTTAGGGCGAGTTTCCGCTGTTCCAGTAAGTCAGGAGAGAACTTGTGTACCTTCAGCTCATGCATGGTCTGCAGTCTGTGCTCCAGGGTGCGGAGGAATATGTAGCTTGCCTCCAGGCTCTTTCTCTCGTGGGGTTCCAGACACCCAGCCCCCTCCAGGAGTTCCAGGGAGCGCAAGGTGTTATGATGTCGCACCTGTGGATACTGCCCACCGTGCAGGAGCTGTAAGAACTGGACAGTAAACTCCACATCCCTGATACCTCCGTATCCCGATTTGACCTCTAGATGGGCCTCGCCCCTCTTCTCCACCAACCCTTCCATCTTTCTCTTCAATCTTTTTATCTCATTTATCTCAGAGAATCTCAGAAATCTCTGGTATACGAAGGGCGTGATACCTTCTATAAAGGCCCTACCCAGACCTATGTTTCCTGCCACAGGTCGGGCCTTTATCAGGGCCTGCCTCTCCCAGGTGCCCCCGGTGGACTGATAATAGTTCTGATAGGCACTAAGAGATTTCACCAGGGGACCAAACCGGCCCTCTGGTCTGAGGCGTGTATCTACCCTGAAGACGTAACCTTCCCCGGTATTCTCCTTCAGGATATAAACGACCAGTTCCGCCAGTTTGTGATAATACTCCGAAGGGTTTATACCTTCCTGGAGGCCCTCTGGCGTATATACAAAGATTATGTCTATATCAGAGCTGTAATTTAACTCCTCACCCCCTAGCTTCCCCAGAGCAATGATAGCGAAGTCCATCCTTTCCCAGTCCTCCGCCTCAGGTGGACTTGACCCATATTTCTGCCCCATCTCCTGGTGGGCAATCCGAAGGGATGCCTGGATTTCCACCTCAGCTAGCCCCGAGATGGCCTGGGCAACAGAAGCTAATGGGGCACTACGCACCAGGTCAAGGTAGCCTATGAGGAGCATCTCCTTTCTCTTAAATCTTCGGAGGAGGTCAAGCCTCCGCTGAAAGGTGTGAAGGGTATCCAGCTCTGGGAATAACTCCCTCCTCAGCTCATCCTTGCTTCTAAATCCCTCTTTCCCCCTGAGGCTGGTCAGCCAATAGAAGTACTCAGGATTTCTTATAAGGGTCTCAGAAAAGGCCTGGCTGGAACTGAAGAGCCCTACCAAGACCTCCAAAGAGGCTGGATTTCGCACCAGGTAGGAATAAAAATTCATCTTGCCATAGCAGGCCTGGGCAAACCTTTCGAGGTTGTTCAGGCCAGCGTCAGGGTCTGGAGAATCCTTTAGAATCTCCAGGAGGAGGGGCAATACCCTCAGGAAAAGCTCTCCCTGTGCAGTGCTCCCTGCCAGGGCCCTAAGGTTCTTCTGGGCAAGCTTGAGGTTCTGAAAACCGTAATGCCTTAGGAAGGAGGCTGCCCTGGAATCTTCAACCCTTTCTCCTAAGACTATATCTCTTAATTCAAGGGAGGCAATATTATTTATACTCATGGGGAAAAAGACCTTAGTAATAAGAAGTCTATAATTGTAAAAAATAGAGGAGGCGAAATCTTAGAAAGCTCATCTGCCTTTTAATAGGTACTCAAAGACACTCATGGCTGCTTTGGCACCTTCGCCAGCGGCAATAACGATTTGCTTATCTTTCACAATGGTCACGTCTCCAGCGGCAAAGACACCCGGCACACCTGTAAAGGTGTTGCAGTCAGCAATTATTTCCCCCTGCTCATTGGTCCTGACCAGGTCCTTTGCAAACCCTGAATTGGGTGACAGCCCAATCTCTATAAAGATACCCTCCACAGCCAGTTCTTTCCTTTCTTCCGTCTCTCTGGACTTGATAGAAATCTTCTTTACCATATCGTCCCCCTCTATCTCCTGAACCAGGTACCCCATGTAAGGGGTGATGTTTTTAGCCCCTTTCACGCCCTCTACCAGGGGGGCCTCATCTGCCCTCCATGCCCTGCGGGAGATGAGGTAGACCTGGCTGGCAATTCTAGAAAGCTCAAAGGCCGCAGATAGGGCAGAGTTGCCTCCACCCACCACGGCTACCGTGGCATCAGCAAAGAGGGGGGCATCACAGGTAGCGCAGTAGCTTACACCCTTACCTCTATACATGTCCTCTCCTGGCACCTCTAGTTTTCTAGGACGAGCGCCGCTGGCTATAATAACCGATTTAGCTATAACCTCCTTTCCCGACTGGGTAAGGGCTACGAGTTCTTTGTCTCTCTTGAGGAGTTTTGTAACCTTCTCCCCAAGGTATTTTTCTATCTCGAACTGGTTCATCTGGGCCCTGAATAGGTCCACCAGTTCTGGCCCAGTTATATACGGGAAGCCCGGGTAGTTCTCTATCCCAAAGGTGGTGGCCACCTGCCCACCGATATCCTCACTTATCATAACGATATCAATCCTCTTGCGGGCGGCATAAACAGCGGCGGTCATACCAGCAGGACCACCACCGATAATCATAAGCTCATATTCGGACCTCATTTATTCTCTTCTAGGAGCTTCTCCAGCTTGGCCTGATCAAAGCCTATCATCACCTCATCCCCAGCCGCTATTACAGGAACGCTCCTACCCCCACTAATCTTAATCATCTCCCTTAATGCCTCCCTGTCCTGGGCCACGTTATATTCTGTGTATTTAATACCCTTCTTAGTAAAGTAGTCCTTGGCCTTCATGCAGTATGGGCAGGTAGGCGTGGTGTATATCTTGATATCTACCATGGCTGTCTCCTAATCCTGTGTCCTGGAATTAATCCCCTAAAAGGGATATTATTACATTTAGGAGAAAACTTCAAGCCACATTGCCCTTTGCAGGTTCTACGGCTTGATATCCAGGGCCTCCATAAGCCGCCTGGAGGCCTCTTCCAGGGACATATGAAGGGAGACATCAGCAGAGGAATCGTACTGCGTCGGCTGCAGATTTATAATAATGAGCCTTGCGTGGCGCCTCAGGACAACCCTGGGCATATCAGCTACAGGATAGACCACAAGGGAAGAGCCCATCACCAGCAGTAGGTCACAATCTTCAAGGTTCTCCATAGCCTCATCATAGGCCTCCATAGGCAATTCCTCGCCAAAGAGGACTATATTGGGCCTTATGGGCGATCGGCAGTCCTGACAGGTAGGAGGAAGTTCGTGGCCTTGGTTCATCTTATCTGCCATCTCCTCCAGGGTAT
>JAUQZZ010000114.1 GCA_030586765.1 Candidatus Brocadiales bacterium
GCATGAGGCCATGAGCACTAGGCACTATGCACTAGGCACTACAGACAGACTGTAGAGTGGGATTTCTGCCTAGTGCATAGTACCTACTCCCTACTCCTTACTCCCCTCCCCTGTCTCCTCCAGCGCCTTTAGTCTCCTGAGTATTGCGGCCTCACTCTGCATGCCTATGTATTTCTTTAGCAGGTTTGACCACGAGATATAAGTAAAGGCGTTGGGGTTCGCATGGGCAAGGCCCTTCCTGACAAGGAAGGCATCGTTTTCCCACATGTACAGGAAATCCCTCTCTATCCGGCTGGGATTGCCTTCCTTTGCCCAGAACTCACCATAAAAACCACCAAGCGTGTCTGGCCACTTCTCCTCCACGGGGATAGGGGCCTTGGGTCTATCTGCAGGCATGGGGAAGAGGGCCTTTTCCTCGTAAAGGGCCTTTAGCAGTTCATAAGACTCCTTAACGTAGGCGAAGACCTGGTCAGAGGCCAGGTCCATGGAGGTGAGGTACTCTCTAGAAAACCTTGTGGAGTGGCACCTGGCGCAGGTCTCTATCCAGGCAAGCCTCCTATCCATCAACTCCGGGTTCTCGTTAATGTACTTACTGGGGGGGATGTTTTTAAAGATATTGTTGTAGAAGAGGACGTCCCCTTCCCCCATGATGGCCTTCCTGACCATGTTGTGAGAGAATTTTCCCCTGTAATACATGTGACAGGAGGCACAGGTGGGGGCGGGGTACTGGGCCTCCTTCAACGGTTCTTCCCAGTCCCACTTTGAGCCCTCAGTGGTATAGATGGTCCCATGCTTGGAGTGTAGATAGTCCTCAATGTCGGGATGGTCCGGTCCGTTGTGGCAGGTAGCGCAGGCCTCCGGTCTCCTCGCCTCTGCGGCCTTGAAGGCATGGCGGGTGTGACAGCTATCGCACTTGTGCTGGATGTTATGGCACATATCACAACCCTGGACTATGTTTTTATCCGTAGCGGCCCAGACGTCTGTCCCCAGGTTAGCGTCGTAAGAGCGGGCATGGCTCTCCCTGCCTTCCGGCCAGTCGGGGATGCCGTATTTGGCCTCTGAGGAGAATTCCTCTACCTCCTTTGGGTGGCAGACACCGCACGTCTCAGGCATAGGCATTATGAGCTCAGTTGCGTGGTTTAATTTTTCGGTACCCGGCCTGCCGTGGCAGTCTATACAGCCCACCTGGGGGACCTTCCTCCCCAGTCGTGTCTGTATCTCTTTCAACTCCCTTTTCTGATGGGAATTAAGCCTTCTGGAACTTCCGTGGGCACTCTCTATCCAGGACTTTACCAGCAGGGGGTTCAACCTGGAGTGGCACTCCTCGCAATCTTTCTCTACGAAGATACCCTGGGGTATGGACGGAGGCTTGTAGAAGTACTGTGGCGCCCAGTATTTGTGGGTAGGTATGGGGTCCCAGTACTTTCCGTACGGGCCTACTCCCTTACCTGCCTCTCCAGGGTGAGTAGAGGATACCCCCTTTTCTGCCACTGCCCCTTCGTCCGCCTTAGGCGGATAGGCCGTGGAGGGCGGCCCTGCTACCTCACCGATGGCGGGCGGTAGCACCGCCAGGTAACAAAGAGAGAGACAAAACAAAGACACGGCTAAGATACCGACCAGGCCTTTTAGAGGCATGGTTGCCCTTCCTCCTTTGTCGGGAGTGGTACTGCCACCTCGTAGCCGCAGGCTTTAGCCTGCGTTAAACGCAAGTTGCCCTTCCTCCTTTTGTCGGGAGTGGTACTGCCACTCAAAGAATTAGAAAAGGGAAACTGGGGTGGACGACGGGACTCGAACCCGCGACCCTCAGAGCCACAGTCTGATTGTCCAATACATTACCCCTTGAAACATAAAAACTTACAAACGCTGTGTCTAAATTGTGCCTTATGTGTGTCTGCATTTTAGACTACCTGGGTAAAAATTTCAACTTCTCTTTTGCCCAGACACCCACCATAAGGAAGTTTATTTATGGCGTGTGCTTCGTCCCGTGGTAAGACCTGGGCGTAGATGTTCATGGTTATCTGAATACTCTTATGGCCTGCTAGTCTCTGTACCACCTTCGGGTTTGCACCCTGCCTTATCAGGTGGGAGATAAAGCTATACCTGAGAGCATGGATATCAAGGCCACTAGAAGACAAGCCGGCCCGCTTTAAGGTGGCCTTAAATTCCCTGAGTAAATTATTACGCAGTGGATTCCCCAGGTGGTTAATAAAGATATATTGGGACGTGGCCCTTTTCTTCAGGTCTTTAAGGACTTCATAAAGACCGTCCACAATGGGTATCCGCCTTATTTCCTCCGTCTTAGTGCTGAAGCCCTCTTTAGCTTGTATCAGTATCTCCCTGGACTCCCAGTCAATATCACTCCAGGTCAGGTTAACAAGCTCCGCCTTGCGTAAGCCTGTGGTTAGGGCGGTGTACCATACTGGTCTGTAGAGAGGTTTGGAAGCCTGAAGTAGTCTATCTATCTCCTCACCCGAAAGGATACGCCTAAACCGCCTCCGCCTTACCTTGAGAGGCTTTATGTCCTTGATAGGATTACTCCCTATCAGGCCACACCCAACCCCATACTCTAACATCTGCCGTAAGGTCTGGACTTCCAGATTGACGGTGCGTTCCGATACCTGGCCTAGTCTCCCCTCTCTATACGTGTCAAGCAGGGGTGATGTTATATCGGATACAAGGCTAACCCTCAGTTTCTCCAGGATAAGCTCCGCATCCTGGCGATAGCCCTCAAAAGTTCTGGACTTCAAAGTAAGCCTCTTGTGTTTAAGGAAGGCGTCCTTAAGGTCTACCAGGGGGTACTGATTATCTCTTAGACCATACTCCCCCCTCACGGCCCGACCTTCGAGCTCCTTAAGTACCTGCAAGGCCACCTGGCGGTCTCCTGCTACAGTCTTACGTGTTCTCCTGCCCTCTACAATAAAGTCTACGTACCACCTAGCACCCCTCTTGAAAATTCTACCCATTTGCCACCCCTCCTATGATTTGAGTTTCTAAGACTTCGGGGTGGGGAATATACTCCCTCACGGGTATTTTTGCAACCCTTCGCCTTCGCCTGCCCCGGCCTACCGTCCTTTGTATAGCCTGGTGTACTTCTTCCAGGATAAATCTAGGACTACCACCCAGGCGGTAAAAAGGTATCTGCCCCCTGTCCATGAGACGGCGGATGGTTCTGGTGCTACAGGACAGGAATTGAGCCACTTCCTCAAGGGTAATATACCGTTCTGGTGTAACCGCCCTCAAAGTAACCTCTCCTGTGATACTGACCCCTGGGCCTGGGGTGAAGTGAACAAGGAAATAACTGCCCCGTGCCACTGGGCCACCGCCTTCTTAAAATCCTCAATACTGGCCCTACCTGCCAGGCAATCCGCCCATATCTTGTCCAGGTGATTCTTAGCCTCTTGTTCCTGGGCCAGCATGGAAGGGTTAGCCTCTCCTAGCAGGTCGTTCAAGACTTCTTGGAAGATAGACTCCAGAGTCTCAGGGGGTACGGACTGAATGGCCGTTGTTGTCTTCCCCTCTGTTTCAATCCTCTTTGCTAACTCTAAGTATCCCATTTTCAGCCTGGACTCCTTACGGGTTTAACGGGTTTAACGGGTTTAATCGGATTAAACACGTTAAACACGTTAATTACGTAGCCCTCACCCTTAAAAATTCTGTGGGCCTTTTAGCTCCCTCGGTGTGTATCTGGCTCACCTCTACCGCTCCATGAGAAAGTAGAAAGCCTACTGCCCTATCTATCCTTTCCGCCTTAACGTTCCCCCCAAAGAGACTGCTATATATTTTATTTCGGCTTAATCCCTCTGGATTCTGCCTCAGAGATTCCCAGATTCTATCCGCCATCGGGTCTCCCGTAGCATTGCCAAAAATATACCTTACTGACTCCTCTACGTAGTCCCACAAGGCCAGGGAAGCCTCCAGGTGTACCCTCTTAATCACAGGGGACAAGTCCAGTAGGGCATAGATACAGGCTATCCGCATGACATAGGCTTCTGCCCTGGAAGTCAAAGCCCCAAAGAGGCCAGGTTTGCCGTCTGAAAGGGTGGGATACACGGCGTGCCATATCTCACGGGCTTCGCTATCCCTCTTAATTTCTCCTATTGTCCCGGCAAACTCTACTGCCTGTTTTAGCCGTCCCACTAGTGGCCCAAAGTCTATATGCCCGCCCCCTTCTGGGAGGCACTTTGACCGCCTAACACACAGCCAAAGGAAACGGTTACCAAACCCGTTGCCCGCCTCTGTATTGTCAAGATAGCGTAAAAGCTCCCCTTTGGTGATATGCCCCACGATAGAGATATGCGCACCCGTGGCCTTTGCTGGAGAGGTCTTGGTTAGTATCTTTAAATCCCCAGTGTCCCAGGCTTGACGAATAACGGGGGACAAGGTACTGCCGTCTCTATCCAGCACCTTTAGCACTCTGGAGAATTCAGGTTCTAACACAAAAAGTCTCTTGTCCTCTACTCCCTGGTCTATCACTTCTGTTTGATAGCCTGTAATCCTGCCCTTCTCCTTAACGGAGTCAGTCCGTTCAATCGGGTCTCTAACGGCCCATACAAGGCCCTCCCCAGAAGAAAGGCCCGAAACGATATGGTCTTTCGCCCAGTCGGGGTCAACTAAGGCGTACAGCTTCCTGATTCTCCCCCAGGCTGAATCTTTACGACCCTTAGCGGTCTCACCCACAGAGACACCATCTATCCTCATGGGGTGCTTGTCTGCCTCTGCTACGAAGTGAGGCCCATCGCCTACAATGTTTCCAAAGCAGGCCAGGGAGTTAACAAGCAGGGCTACCGGGTCTGCCTCTGAGTGGGGTTCAATCGTTTTCACTGCCTCACCTGTCAGGCCGTAGAGGGCCTCTGGCTTCAGAGTGGGCCAGGGGTTGGTGTACGTATTTAACGCATTTAACGTGTTTAATCCTGGTTCTTCCTCCAGGGTTATGCTTTTTGTGGGCGGTGGACTCCAGGTCGGAGCTTGCTTGATAAGCCCCAGGAGTTTCTCCTTAGTACCCCCTTTCCTCTGCCAGTCAATGATGTCCTCCGCCTCGCCCAGGCCGGGGAGTTCTACCACCTTCACTTCTTTTGCCTTGCCGTGTAAGGCAGTGGCTATCCTTTGGGCGTACTCCCTGCCTGGGGTATCATTATCAGGGAGAATTACAACTCTCTTGCCTTCAAAATACGGCAGATATTCCATACGCCATGTACTGTTAGCCCCCGTGTCAAGGCTGGTGGCCGTTAGCCCCCACCCCTTCAGAAGGTCTACTTTACCTTCTCCTTCTACTACAACAGCATACGTGGCCTTTGCCAGGGCAGGGAGGTTATAAGGTACAGGCTCACAATCTCTACCCGTTATCCATCGCTCACCCGCCAGGTGTTTGAAAACAAACCTCTTACTCCGCCCATTTTCGCCTGGCTCTATCCTCTCCTTAACGTAGAGGAGTTTTCCTCCCTTATCCTTGTACTCATAGGTGGCAACTATCTTGCCAGGCCCGTTGTCATTCACGCCTACCGTACATGCTATTTCTTCTACGGCTTGCTTAAAGTCCATTCTTTTGAGTCGCATGTAGAAGGCAAACAAATCCCCACCACCACAGCCGGCCCAACATTTCCAGAGGCCATTGCTCAGGTTCACGGACAGGCTGGGGTGGGTGTCATTGTGGAAAGGACAGAGGGCCTTAGCCTCCGTCTTGCCGTTCTCTTTGAGGGAGGGGAGATGGGTCTTGTAGAAGGCTCTGAAGTCAAGACGTGAGAGGATGGCTGTTTTATCCATCAGCTATGCCTCCCGAAGTCCCGCCCACCTGAAAACCACCTCCAGTAAATAGGCAGGGAAAAGACCATAACAGTAGGCATCAACTAATAAATGTTTGACAATGGACTTCGTTGTGGGTAAACTTATTCTTGGAATTTTAAGCATGTCTGTTGCTCTCCTCTGGCCCTGGGCCTCACACGCCCAGGGCCTCTTTGTTTTATGCTAACTCCACCTCTTTGGGCGTCAGCCTTTCAACATCCTCAAGGCGAAATAGCCTTCGCCCCGTAGATGTCCTGACAGCCTTTAACCGCCCCGTCCTTTCCCACTCTCGCACTGTGCTAGTGCTAATACTCAACAACCTCGCCGTCTCTCCAATTTTCAATAACCGCATATTCCATCTCCTTCCTTGTTCCCAAAAAAAAAGCCCAAGCTCCCCAGGAATGTTCAGTCCCAGGGCTACTTGGGCTTCGTGTTTACGGTGGTCCCTAACCTACATTGAATGCTAATTTATCATAAGAAACAATTAAAACAAAAAGTGTTTCATTTGTCAAGGAATTTTTCCAAAAAATTTGTCGCACTTCAGAGAGGGTCTGATTAGTGGCCTGTGG